>JALYUI010000163.1 GCA_030853845.1 Bacteroidota bacterium
GGTCAAGCGCGGCTACCAGGTCGAAACCCTGCCGAGCAGCGGGCGCATCACCTACAACGACGCCAGCAACGCCCAGGACCTGCACTACTACGCCGCCTACATCGTCGACGAGCCCAACACCCGCTACACGGCCGCCGAAAAAACCGCCCTGCTCAACTACGTGCGCAACGGCGGCGGCCTGTTCATGATTTCGGACCACACCATTTCCGACCGCAACGGCGACGGCTGGGACTCGCCCGCCATCTGGAACGACCTGATGAGCACCAACACAGTCCAGACCAACCCTTTCGGCCTGAGCTTCGACCTCAACAACCTCTCCTTCACCAGCGGCGTGGGTGCGGCCACCGCCCCCACCGATTCGCTGCTACACGGCCCGGCTGGCAACCCGGTGGCCATGGAGTATCACAACGGGGCAAGCATCAGCCTCGCGCCCACCGTCAATGCCAGCGTACGGGGCGTGCTCTTCAAGCCCGGCGCAGCCACTACCGGCACCACCGGGGCCATCGTGGCCCGTGCCCGCTTCGGCCAGGGCCGCGTAGCAGCCCTCGGCGACTCCTCCCCGCCCGACGACGGCACCGGCGCGCCCGGCAACAACCTCTACGACGGCTGGGCCGCCGAGGCCAACGGTGACCACGCCCGCCTGCTCCTCAACGCCACCATCTGGCTGGCCACGCCCAACCGCACCGCCACCGCTACGCGCAACGTCACCCAAGCCGATTTCAGCATCTACCCCAACCCCAGCGCCGATGCATTTTTCATCAGCGGCAACGTGCTGCCAGTCGAAATACGCTGCCATAACGCCGTGGGGCAGGAATTTGCCGTGGTCGGCACCGCTGCCGGCGTGGGCGCGCTCCGGGTTTCCACTGCTGCCCTGGCTCCGGGCGTGTACGTGCTCAGCCTGCGCCTACCCGCCGGGCAGGTGCTCACGCGCCGCCTCGTGCGCCAGTAGGCGCGCCGGCTCTGCTCACGAAGCCCGGCGGGTGTAGAAGCGGTTGGTATCGAACGACTCCTGCTCGTAGAAGCGCGGGTTGGCCGCCGCCGACTCCTGCCCCAGCGCGCGCAACATGGCCTGCTCGTACTCACGGGTTATCTGAATTTCGACGTAGGGCGGGTAGTTCAGCACCGACCCGGCGTTGAGCGCGGACACAAACACGTTGTCGCCCTCCTCATCGAGCGAGGCCGCCCCAACAGGCAGCAGAATGTGGCTTTCGTGCTCGTTGATGTGGAAGCGGCCGTCCAGCTCCACATCGAGGTAGCGCACCTTTAGCGCCTCGGGGTCCACAATCAGCTCGTGTACCGCGCCCATCGCCTGCCCATCGGAGCCGCGCACGGTCCAGCCGCGCACGTCGGGGTTGTCGTCGGCCACTTCAAAATCGGTCAAATCGCGCAAACGGCGCAGAATGGGCGTTTCCATTGGACAGTTTCTGGTTGATAGTTGCTGGTTGCTTGTTTCGGGTTGCTGGTTTCGGGTTGCTGGTTGCTGAGTCTGGTTTCTCATTGCTGGCGGACTTTAGCAGCCGGAATCAACAACCAGAAACCAGCAACCAGAAACCCCTTATTTAGGCTCGCTCAACACCCGTACCGCCGCGGCGGCCTGAGTGAGAAACGCCTGGTTCTGCTGCTGCTCGGCGGCAGTGGTGCTGCGGCCCGAAAGCTGGCCGGCCAGCCCTACCAGCGCATCGGTCTGAGGTTGCAGGTCGGGGTAAGCTTTCTGCTGCATGGCGCGCATCAGGCTGGCCGCCGCCACGAAGCCGGGGCGCAGACTGGCATTGGCCTCGCCGAGGCGATTGGTGGCGCTGGTCAGGTTGTCGCGCTGCTCGCTCACGCTGGGGTCGCGCAGGTCGTCGCGGTCGGCCATTGCCACCAGCAGGCCCGTCAGCTTTTGCAGGCCGTGCAGGGCGTAGTCCGGCGCGGCGGGGTCGCCGGCAGCCTGACTCGTTAGCCCGCCCACAGTTTCGGGATTGTCAGCTGCTTCGACCCCGGCATTAGCCGCCGGGGCATCGCCCGAGGGAATCCCATCGACAGCCACCCGGCGGGTAGCCTGCTCGATGGCGTTGACTTCGCTCAGCGTGTCGGGAGCGGCGGCGGGCACGACCGTTTCGGCCACGGGCGGGGCCGGTTCGTCGGCCGGGCCGGGCCTCAGAAAGAAATAGGCGGCCACGGCCAGCCCCACGGCGGCCAGCAGCACCAGCAGCCAGGGGCTGGGCGAAGATTTTTTGCGTTGAATATTAATGTCGGCCATGGCAGCAGCAGTTGTCGGCTGGTTTGTACGATGCGGCCCGAAAAGTAGTCAAGGCCGACCATAACGGGCCGCCGCTCACGGTTGTCGCCGAACTCACCGCTGGTGCGGTCACCTCCACTTCTGTAGCCGCCCGGTGCTACCCAGCTACACATAAAAAAGCCGGCCCATGCAAAGCACGACCAGCTTTTCACACTCTTTTTAAATAGCAACATTACACTGCCACCGGCCGGTACAGCTTGGCCAGCGTGGCCACGGCGTAGTCAACTTCGGCCTCGGTGTTCAGCTTGCTCATCGAAAAGCGCACGGTGGCGCGTTCGGAGCCGGCTCCCAGCGCTTCGAGCACGTGCGAGCCCGTCTGGGCACCGCTGGTGCAGGCCGAGCCACCCGAAGCCGCCACCTTGCTGATGTCGAGGTTGAACAACAGCATCTCGCTGATGGCCGACGGCGGCAGGCTCACGCTCAACACCGTGTACAGGCTCTTATCTGCCACCTCCGACAGCCCGTTGAACTGCACGTCGGCAATTTCTTCGCGAAGCTTGACAATAAATCGGTCCTTCAGCGCCTGCACGTGCACCTGATGCGCCGCCAAATCGCGAATGGAAACTTCCATCGCCTTCGCCAGACCCACGATGCCGGCTACGTTCTCGGTGCCCGAGCGCACGTTGCGCTCCTGCGAGCCCCCATAAATGAGCGGACTCACCTGCACCCCGCTGCGGGTATAGATGAACCCTATTCCCTTTGGCCCGTGAAACTTATGCGCCGAGCCCACCAGAAAGTGGTTCTTCAGCTGCTGCACGTCGTGCCGGTAATGGGCCATGGTCTGCACCGTGTCGGAATGGAAAATGGCCTCATGCCGGGCGCATATTTCCCCGATGGCGGCAATGTCGTTCAGGTTGCCAATTTCGTTGTTGGCGTGCATCAGGCTCACCAGCGCGCGGGGGCCGGTCGCCAGCAGCTCCTCCAGGTGCGCCAAATCGAGCGCGCCCTGCTCATCGTGGCGCAGGTAGTGCAGCTCCAGCTCACCGGCTTTAGCCAGCGCCTGTAAGGGGTGCAGCACCGCGTGGTGCTCCAGCGGCGAGGTAATGGCCTGCTTGAGCCCCAGCGTGCGCACACTGCCAAAAATGGCGTAGTTGTCGGCCTCGGTGCCGCCACTGGTGAAGCTGATTTCGGCCGGGGACGCGCCAATCAGGTGAGCCACCGTTTTGCGGGCATTTTCGATGGCCGCGCGCACCTGCCGGCCCGGCCCGTGCAGGCTGCTCGGGTTGCCATAGTGCTGGGTCAGAAACGGCAGCATGGCCTCCAGCACCTCGGGGTCGAGGGGGGTAGTAGCGGCGTTGTCGAAATAAACAAAGGGGGTGGCGGGAGAAATTACACTCATATCAATAGTCATGCAGCCCAGCCGTCAGCAGCCGGGCATCGTAACGCCCGGCTGCTGCCAGCTACTTATTCAAATTTCGGCTTCAATGGCTGAACCAGTCGACCAAAGCCGCCCGGAAACGTCCGAACGCCAGCCAATCAGCTCTTCTCCGCGATAATCTCCTTGATGTCGCCAATGATTTTCTGGGCCAGGTAGTCGGCCGTCGCGTTGGAGTCCGACTCGGCGTAGATGCGAATAATGGGCTCGGTGTTCGACTTGCGCAGGTGCACCCACTCTTTATCAAACTCGATTTTCACGCCATCAATCGTGTTCACCGGCTGCTTGGCATAGCGCTGCTCCATCTTAGTCAGCACGTCGTCGGTGTTGATTTCCGCCGTCAGCTCAATCTTGTTTTTCGAGATGAAGTAGCTCGGGTACGAGTTGCGCATGCGCGACATCGTGAGGCCCGACTTCGCCAGGTGCGTCAGAAACAGCGCGATGCCCACCAGCGCATCGCGCCCATAGTGCAGCTCGGGATAGATAATGCCACCGTTGCCCTCGCCGCCAATCACAGCGTTAGTTTCCTTCATTTTGGTCACCACGTTCACCTCGCCCACGGCGGCGGCGGCGTAGTTGCCACCGGCTTTCTCGGTCACGTCGCGCAGGGCGCGGGTGCTGCTCAGGTTGCTCACGGTGTTGCCGCCGCCCAGCGCTTTCAGCACGTAGTCGGCTACGGCCACCAGCGTGTACTCTTCGCCGAACATCTCGCCGTTTTCGCTCACCAGGGCCAGGCGGTCCACGTCGGGGTCCACCACAATGCCGAGGTCGAAGCCGCCTTTTTCGAGCACCTTAGCAATGTCGCGCAGGTTCTCGGGCAGCGGCTCAGGGTTGTGGGCAAAGTCGCCGGTGGGCTCGCAATGCAGCTTCTCAATCGTAGTAACGCCCAAGGCCTCCAGCAGCTGCGGCACGGCAAAGCCGCCCGACGAGTTCACGGCATCCACCACCACCCGGAAGTTGCGGGCGCGAATGGCTTCCACATCCACCAGCGGCAGCGCCAGAATGGCCTTGATGTGCTTTTTGAGGAAGGTATTATCCGTCGTGTACTGCCCCAGCTTGGTCACCGGCGCAAAATCGAAGTCCTCGCTTTCGGCCGAGGCCAGCACCTGCTGCCCGTCGGTGTCGGAAATAAACTCGCCCTTGGCGTTGAGCAGCTTCAGCGCGTTCCACTGCTTGGGGTTGTGCGAAGCGGTGAGGATGATGCCGCCGGCCGCTTTTTTGGCGGGCACGGCCATCTCCACGGTGGGCGTGGTGCTCAGGCCGAGGTCGCACACGTCGAGGCCCAGCCCCTGTAGGGTGGCGGCCACCAGCCGGCTCACCATGTCGCCCGAAATGCGGGCATCGCGCCCAATCACAATCAGCTGGCTGCCCGAGGCTTGCGATTTCACCCAGCTGCCGTAGGCCGCCGCGTATTTCACCACGTCGAGTGGGGTCAGGCCCTGGCCCACCGGCCCGCCGATGGTGCCGCGAATACCGGAAATAGATTTAATTAAAGTCACGGAGTCTGGTAAGTAAGAAGCGCAAAATTAGGCAATGGCGGCCGGTTGGCGGCGCGCGGGTTTTATCTTTGAAGCAATGGAAAACTCCGAATCCCCCGCTACGGCTCTGCTTAGCAACGCCCGCCGCCCGGCCCAGCTCGAAGCTTTTGGCCGCCTGCTCGACGTGCTCGACCGCCTGCGCACCGAATGCCCCTGGGATAAAAAGCAGACCCTGCAAAGCCTGCGCCACCTCACCATCGAGGAAACCTACGAAATCAGTGACGCCATTTTGCGCAACGACCTGCCCGACCTCAAAAAGGAACTGGGCGACGTCATGCTACACCTGATTTTTTACGCCCGCATCGCCGCCGAGCAGGGTGCCTTCGACATTGCCGACGTTCTCAACGCCCAGTGCGAAAAGCTCATCTACCGCCACCCCCACATCTACGGCGACGTACGGGCCGACGACGAAGACACTGTGAAGCGCAACTGGGAGCAGCTCAAACTTAAAGAGAAAGGCTCAGCTACCGGCGTACTCAGCGGCGTGCCCACTTCCCTGCCCGCCCTTGTGAAAGCCATGCGCATTCAGGAAAAAGCGCGCGGCGCGGGCTTCGACTGGGAGCAGCCCGAACAGGTGTGGCAAAAAGTTCAGGAAGAATTATCCGAGTTTGGCGACGAGTACAGCCACGGCCAGCCCGACCTAATGAACGCCGAAAAAGCTGCCGACGAGTTCGGCGATTTAATGTTTTCACTTGTCAACTTTGCCCGCTTCGCCGGCATCAATCCCGAAGAAGCACTAGAGCGCACCAACCGCAAGTCTATCAGCCGCTTTCAGTATCTGGAAACCGCCGCCGCGGCCAACAGTCAACGCCTCCCCGACCTCACCCTGGCCCAGATGGACGTGTACTGGGAAGAAGCCAAGCGTCGCCCCGCCCAACCTTACGGAGCTGTTTAGCGTTCGGCAGCCTTACTCTGCCTTTTATCCCTTTCCGAAGTAGGTTGGCCAAGATTTCTTTGGTCAGGCCATACTTTTTAGTTAGGTTGCCAAGCTAAGATGGCCTGTTGGATAG
>JALYUI010000209.1 GCA_030853845.1 Bacteroidota bacterium
CTGCATGACGTTCTATCAGTATGACGTTCTACCAGTATGACGTTCTACTAATCCCTGCTTCCCCGAATGACCTTCGACCTTCTCGCCCAAGACCCCGCCACCAAAGCCCGCGCCGGCCGCCTCGAAACGGCCCACGGCACCATTGAAACGCCCATTTTTATGCCCGTGGGCACCGCCGGCACCGTGAAAGCCGTGAGCCAGGCCACCCTGAAAAACGATGTGCAGGCCCAGATTATCCTCGGCAACACCTACCACCTGTACCTGCGGCCGGGCCTCGAGGTGCTGAAGGCGGCCGGCGGCCTGCACAAGTTCAACGGCTGGGACCGGCCCATGCTCACCGACTCGGGCGGCTACCAGGTATATTCGCTGAGCAACACCCGCAAGATTAAGGAAGAGGGCGTGAAGTTTCGCTCGCACGTGGATGGCAGCCCGCATTTGTTCTCGCCCGAGGGTGTGATGGATATTCAGCGCGTAATTGGGGCCGACATCATTATGGCTTTTGACGAGTGCACGCCCTGGCCCTGCGAGTACGACTACGCCGCCCGCTCGCTCGACATGACGCACCGCTGGCTGAAGCGCTGCATTGCCCGCTTCGACAGTACCGAGGGCCTTTATGGCTACGAGCAGGCGCTTTTTCCGATTGTGCAGGGCAGCACCTTTAAGGATTTGCGCATCAAATCGGCCGAGTTTATTGCCGAGCAGGGCCGGGCCGGCAACGCCATCGGCGGCCTGAGCGTGGGCGAGCCCGCCGAGCTGATGTACGAGATGACCGAACTGGTGTGCGACATTTTGCCCAAAGACAAGCCGCGCTACCTGATGGGCGTGGGCACGCCGGCCAACATCCTCGAAAACATTGCCTTGGGCGTGGATATGTTCGACTGCGTGATGCCGACCCGCAACGCCCGCAACGGCATGCTCTTCACTACCCAGGGCATTATGAACGTGACCAACCTGCGCTGGGCCACCGACTTCACGCCCATCGACCCGGCGCTGGAAGGCGCGGCCAGCACCTTCTACACCCGCGCCTACGTGCGGCACCTCTTTCAGTGCAAGGAGATGCTGGGGCCGCAGATTGCCTCGGCCCACAACCTGGCCTTTTACCTGTGGCTGGTGAAGGAGGCGCGCAAGGAAATCATCGCCGGCACGTTTGGCCCCTGGAAGGAGCGTATGGTGAAGCAGTTGATGACCAGATTGTAATTATGAATTATGAGTTATGAACTATGAGTTAGCGCTTCATCTCAACTGCCGCTTCCGCTTTTCAATTCATAACTAATAATTCATAACTCATAATTCTAAAAATGAATATTCTCGACAAATACATTATCAAGAAATTTCTCACCGCGTTTTTTTTCTCGGTGGTTATTCTGGTATCGGTGATTTGCGTGATTGATTTCACGGAAAAGAATGATGACTTTATTCAACATAATCTGTCGATGTCGAAAATTATTTTCGGCTATTACATTTATCTGTTTCCGTATTTCGCCAACCTGCTTTCACCGATTACGATATTTATTGCCGTCGTATTTGTGACGGCACAGCTGGCGGCGCGCACCGAGATTGTGGCCATTTTGGCCAGCGGCGTGAGCTTTAAGCGGCTGATGCTGCCGTATGCGATGGGCGGCACGGTGGTGGGCCTGCTGATTTTCGGGCTCATTGGCTGGGTGCTGCCACTGGGCAATAAGTCGCGGGTGGCGTTCGAGCGGGCCTATATCAAGCTGCCGTACCGGTTTCAGGGGCGCAATGTGCACATCAAAATCGGGCCGCAGAGCTACGTGTTCATGGAGAGCTACGACAACGTGAATAATATCGGCTTCCATTTCGCGCTCGAAACCATCGACGGCACCGTGCTCCGGCGCCGCCTCACCTCCGATGCCATCAACTGGGACTCGACCAAGCACATGTGGCACCTCTCGCCGCAGCTGGTGCGCACGTTTCGCGGCGAACGCGACGAAACCCTGAAAACCATCGCCGCCCGCGACACAACGCTAAACCTGCTGCCGGCTGACTTCGCCAGCACCTTCAAGCTGGCCGAAACCATGACCCTGCCGGAGCTCAACCGCTACATCCGCACCAAAATTGAGCGCGGCGCCGACGACACCCAGATTTACCTCAGCGAGAAGTACGAGCGGTATTCCTACCCCTTCGCCATCATCATCCTCACCCTGATTGGGGTGATTCTCAGCGCCCGGAAATCGCGGGCCGGCGTGGGCGGGCAGATTGCGCTGGGCTTCGTGCTGGCCTTCGTTTTCATCATCTTCGTGATGCTGAGCCGCAACCTGGCGCAGGTAGGCAGCCTCCCGCCACTGGTGGCCGCCTGGATACCCAGCATGGTGTTTTCGGTTATCGGGCTGGTGCTGTACCGATTCGTGCCGAAGTAATTTTAGGGTGTGAGGGTAGGAGGGTATGGGGGTAGGAGTTGCCTTCTTCTCCCTCCTACCCCCATACCCTCCTACCCTCACACCCTCCTACCCCCATACCCTCATACCCTTGCTAAAAGATTACCTCAAGCTTCATTTCATTGTGCTCCTGTGGGGCTTCACGGCCATTCTGGGCAAGCTGCTGACGGTGCCGCCGGTGGAGCTCGTGTTCTGGCGCACGCTGCTGGCCAGCACGGGGCTGGCGGCGCTTATCGGGCTGCGCGGGCTCGACTGGCGCATTGCGCCGGGGCAGGTGCTGCGGCTGCTGGCGGTGGGCGCGCTGGTAGCCGCCCACTGGATTACCTTCTTTCTGGCGGCGCGGCTGTCGTCGGTGAGCGTGTGCCTGGCGGGGCTGGCCACGCTGGCGCTATGGACCTCGCTGCTGGAGCCGCTGCTGCTGTGGCGGCGGGTGCGCGGCTACGAGGTGGGGCTGGGCCTGATTACGATGGTGGGCCTCTACCTGGTGAGCCAGGCTGAGCTCGACCAGCTGCTGGGGCTGGGCGTGGCAGTGCTCTCGGCGGGGCTGTCGGCACTGTTCAGCGTGCTCAACTCGAAGCTGATTAAGACGCACCCGCCGCTGCGGCTCACGTTTTACGAGATGCTGGGCGCCTGTTTGAGCATCGCCCTGTTCTTCCCGATTTACAGCCATTATTTCACCGGGGGCCAGGGCCTGCAGCTGGCCTGGCACGGCTACGACTGGCTGTGGCTGGGCCTGCTGGCGGGCGTGTGCACGGTGTACGCCTTCTCTACGTCGGTCGAGCTGATGAAGCGCCTCTCCCCTTTCGCCGTGAACCTGACCATCAACCTGGAGCCGGTATATGGCATCAGCATGGCGGCCGGCATTTACTGGCTGCACACCAAAGGGCTGCTGCACGCGCCGCAGTTCAATGGCGAGCGCATGAGCACGGGCTTCTACATTGGCACCCTACTCATCGTGCTCAGCGTGCTGATTCATCCGCTGGTGGCCCGGCTGATGCGGGACAAGCAGCCCGACCTGGAGCCGGCCATGCCGGTTTAGAGCACGCCCTGCCATATCGTGTACTCTGCCGGCCACGTCATGGCCGCCGGCTCGCCGGATTCCCACAGCCCGTACACGGCCGAGCCGGAGCCCGAGAGGCTGGCGTAGGTGGCCCCAGCGTCGTACAGCTGCTGCTTAATTTCGGCCAGCACCGGGTGGCTGGGCGTGAGGGCAGTTTCGAAGTCGTTGCCGACGGTAGTGCGCCAGGTGCTCATGGGCTGCTGAAGCGCCGCGCGCAGCGGGTGCTCCGGCAGCTGCGGGCTGATGCGGGCGTAGGCTTCGGCCGTGCTGATGTGCAGCTTAGGATACACTACCACGCAGGCAATGCCGGTCAGATGCAGCTCGATTCCCTCGAATACGTCGCCCTTTTCAACGGCCAGCACGGGCTTGTTCTGGATAAAGAAGGCGCAATCAGAGCCCAGGCGGCGGGCGTAGGCTTCCAGGGTTTCCACTGAAAGATGGAGGCTGAACAGGTCGTTGGCGGCTCTGAGGGTGAACGCGGCATCGGCGGAACCGCCGCCCAGGCCGGCCCCGATGGGCACTATTTTGTGCAGGTACAGTTGCACCGGCGGCAGCGCGGGGAAGTTGGCTTGCAGCAGCTCGTAGGCC
>JALYUI010000299.1 GCA_030853845.1 Bacteroidota bacterium
GCCCCTCCCCGCTTCCCCGCCCATGCCCGTTCCGTCCGCCGATTTCAAAAAAGCCCTCAAGCGCCTGTCCGAGCCCGAAAAGGAGGCGCTGCTGCTGCGCGCCGTGCGCCGCGATGCCGAGCTCTACGAAACCTTCCGCTTCGAGCTGCTGGCCGATGTGACCGTGGCCCAGGTGCAGGAAGAAACTGCCGACCGCATTCATGAGCTGTTCAACATCGCCGTATCGGGCCGCCTGCTCAACCGCAGCCTCGTGAAGGCCCTGCGCGCCAGCGTGCAGGAAGCGGCCCGCGCCCGCCGCATCACCAAAAGCAAGCAGCTCGAAATCGACCTGCTCGTTTACATTCTGCGGCAGGCCATCGACAACTATTCGGGTCAGTTCGATAGCGTGTACGACGGCTTCTACAATGCCACCGCCCGGCTGGCCGCCCGCGTGCCGGGCCTGGTTCTCAAAAGCCTGCACGAAGACCTGTGGGTTGAGTATCAGCCCGAAATAGATGAGATTCTGAGCGAGTTGCACCGCCGCAAAAAGAGCCACAGCCTGAAATTTGACTTACCCCGGAAATTTGAAATTCCCGAGTAAAGCGCATAAAAAAAGCCCGCCGGGGTGGCGAGCTTTTTCTGAACCGTAACCGCTGGCTACAATATCCGGCGGATGCGGGATTATTGCTTGGCAATCACGTTGAAAGTAAGGTCGAAATTGTCGTAGATAACCTTGTCAGCCATCGTTTCCGCCATTGTCGCTTTCGACATCGTGGTGATGCCAAACTTGATGCGGTCGACTGTCACTTTGCCGCTGGCGGCAGCCACCCCATCCTTCACGCCCACTTTGGCGGGGAAGCTGATGCGCTCCGTCTTATCCTTAATAGTGAGGTCGCCGGTAATGGTGGCATTATTGGCATCCTTAGCAGCGCCCTTAATGGGTGCCACACTCACAATTTTAAAGCTAGCGGTGGGGAAAGCCGCCACATTGAAGAACTGGTCGCTACTCATATGGCCCACGAATTTGCCCTGGCTTTCGGCATCCTTGATATCAGTGGCCTTCAGGGATTTCATATCTACGGTCACAGTGCCGCCCACCAGCGCGTTGCCCTGCACCAGCAACTCGCCCGAAGTGAAGTTCATTGTGCCAACGTGGCCGTGGGTTACGGCTTTGCCTTCCCAGCCCAGGGTGCTCAGCTGCGGCTGCACGGCGTAGGCGGGGGCTTTGGTAGCCATTTTGGCGCTGTTCATTTTTTGGGCCGAGGCGGCAGGTGCCGCGCCGAGTACGGCGAGGGCAAACAGGGCGGGTAACAGAATTTTTTTCATGACAAGAGAGGGTTGAAAAAAGGAAACAGGTAATAAAAAAACCGGCAGCGTTGCCAGTCAGAAAAAGCAATTAATCGAGGGAGCGAATCTTATCCAGGAGCTCGTTGAGCTGTTGGGCTTCGGCTTCGCTCAAGGCCGTGTGGGCGGGCGATTGTAGCGCGCCGGAAGCGTCGACCTGGTCGAGCAGCGCCAAGCCCGCCGGGGTGATGCGAATATCGACAGCGCGCCGGTTCGAGGGGCACACGGTGCGCGTGACCAGCTTTTTTTCTTCAAGCCGGTCCACAATGCGCGAGGCGTTGCTCGTTTTGTCCAGCATGCGGTCGATGAGCAAGGCCACGGTAGCGGGCTGCGGGTGCTGCCCGCGCAGAATGCGCAGAATATTAAATTGGGGTAAAGTGAGGCTAAACTGCTTGAAAGCGCAGCTCTGGCGCAGCTGCATCCAGCCCGCCGTATAAATCAGGTTGATAGCAGCCTTCTGGTGTTCGTCGCGGAAATGCAGCTGCTTAATTTCGTCTTCGATGCGCATGGGGTTAACGGGAATCGGATGCAAATATATGTACAGACATTTAATGTTTGTACATCGTTCAAGTAAAAAGTTAAAAATACATCGGTTTTTCGGTGGGCAGTGGACCGGAATCTTATCGGCTGCGTAATCCGGCTATTCCATTTTCATTCCAACCGCCCTATAGCCATGCCCCGTTTCGTCCTCCTCTTGCTCACTGCCGCTTGTTTGGCCACCACGCCCCGCCTCGCGGCTGCTCAGGCCGGCGGATTTCCGGTGAAGACCACGCCCCGTACTCAGTTTGTAATGGTTGGGGGCGAAGTAGTGCGCCGCGACGACAACCACACTACTTCCCTCACGCAAAACGTGAAACTGCCCAGCGGCGTCAAAATCAATTACAAAAACGGTATCGTCGAGATGCCGGCCGATAAGGTGAATCCGAAAGGCAAGAAAATAACGCTCCGCGAAGGCGACTACGTGCGAGCCGACGGCGGCGTGGTGTTCGCCACGCCGGCCAGCGCCGCCGCCGCGCAGGAAGCCGCTCCGGTGGCTCCCGGTGCCCAATACGACAAGCTGGTGCAGCACGGCCCCGGCTACGCCGAGCCGGCCATGCAGGTGTCGCTGCTCAGCAAAAAAGTCGAGCTGCTGAATCAGAAAATCAGCCTGCTCAGCCAGGGACGCAGCGATTTGCCCGACACTAAAGCCATCGATGCCCAGCTGGCGGAGCTTGATGAGAAGCTGAAATAGCGGGAGCGTCATTATAAGTTGATGCGAAAACAGTTGGCAGCCGTTTGGGTCGTTGCGCCGGTCGGACGAGCGCAACGGGCTACTCCTCCCCGCGCAGCCGCAGCTGCCCGGCTTCTTCCGTCACGAGGCCGAACGGCTCATCGCGCACAATCAGGAAGCCGTCGAGGTCGAGCACGTCGGCCAGGGCACTGATTTGCAGGGCGGCGGCAATACCCACCGAAGTTTCGACCATGCAGCCCAGCATGGGCAGCAGGCCGTGGTCGCGGGTCAGGCGCAGCAGCTCGATGCCGCGCCGGAAGCCGCCGGCCTTCATCAGCTTCACGTTCACGCCGTGAAACTGGGCCGTGATGGCGGCAAAATCTGCTTCGTCGGTCACCGACTCGTCGGCTACCAGGGGCACGCCGCTGCGGGGGCGCAGGTAGCGGTAGTCCCAGGCCTGGGCGGCGGGCAGGGGCTGTTCGAGCAGGCGCAGGTGCAGGCTGGGCACGGCGCGGGCCTGCTCCAGAAAGTGCAGC
Organism: Bacteroidota bacterium; assembly: GCA_030853845.1. GTDB lineage: Bacteria > Bacteroidota > Bacteroidia > Cytophagales > Hymenobacteraceae > Hymenobacter. The sequence goes on from JALYUI010000299.1 coordinate 3,070, forward strand.
ACGCTATCGGCATCAGGCCAGGTTTCGTTGCCATCCACCAGCAGCGGGTGGCCGGGCAGGGCGCGGGCTACCTCGCGCAGCAGGTCGAGTCCTTCGGTAGCATTCACCTTAATTTTCAAGAGTCCGAAGCGGGCGGCCTGGTGCTCACGCAGAAAACCGGCAACCTCGCCCGGCTCCATAATAGGTAGCGAAAACGCCGTGGCCACGGTGGCAGCCGGCGCGGGCACGCCCAGCCACTGCCACACCGGCTGCCCGGCCCGGGCGGCCAGCCAGCCCACCAACGCCGATTCCAGCCCGAAGCGCAGGGCATGGGCTACGGGATGCGCGCCCACCAGGGCGTCGAGTTCGGCCAGGGAGGAAGCTTCGGCCAGGCCGCCCGCCAGTAGGCTGGCAAATTGCTCCTGGAGCAGCTCGGGGGTTTCGCCGTAGCGCACGTTGGGGGCGGCTTCGCCCACACCCTCGTGCCCGGCTCCTGCTACCCGCAGCAGCAGGTTGGTTTTGGAGGACGAGGCATTGCGGGAAATTTTCCAGACGTAGCGCAGCGGGAGCACCTGCGCGGTAAGTGACCAGACGAGCATTCGGCAAAGCTAGCATCGGCGCTGCCATCAGCCGAAAAGGGCAGGTTTCGCTGCATCATTACCAAAAAATATGGGCTGGCTGCTATTGACCGAGTAAATCCATTCGTTGGCCGGGCCTGGCTTGTAGTTTACCAACTATAGGCTGCTAAATCCTTGGGGTGTGGTGAAAACGCTTCTCGCAATTATACATTTGCAAAACCCTTAACAACCCACTTCCATTAATTTGTTTCCACTTTTTCTGTAGTCTAACATGAAATTCTCTATTCCTTTTGCCTGGCTGCTGAGTGGCTTGCTGCTGGTTTCGGTGGCTCCGCAAGCCGCAGCCCAGAAACAGAAGAATAAGGCGCAAGCGGCCGGTTCGGGGCTGCCTTGGTTCACGGTACGCAACAAGGTGCTGGTGGTGCAAACCGGCAACCAGGCCACTCCCCTCGAAAAGGACGTGACCCTGCCCAACGGCATCCGCGTGGAGGCTCAGTCCCAGTCCATCGTGCTGGCCAACGGCAAGCGGGTGAAGCTGCAGGAAGGCGACCTGCTGAGCCTGAATGGCGAATACATCCCCAAATCGGCCGCCAACTCGGCCCCGCCCGCCGATGCCACGGCCAGCATGGTGCCCATGGGCGGCGGCACGGCTCCGAAGTCGGTACCCGTAGTGGCGAGCGTGAACTCCTCCCCCGCCCCGGCACCTACGGCGCCGGCCCCGATGGCCACGGCCACCGCTGCGCCGTCGTTCACCTACCGCGCCGAAACGCCGGTGAACGGCAAGCTGCGCGGCGTGGTGGAGTTGGGTGCCAGCGGCTTCAATATGTTCATTATCCGCGTCGACGACAAGAAGAACTGGAAGCTGGAGAAGTCGGAGTTTGGCAACAGCCTGGTAATGGAGAATATGGCCACCGAAGAAGATGTGCGCACTGGTTTGAAGGCTTACATCGGCAAGATGCTCGACTTTGGCGTGCCGGGCCGCGACATTCACTTCGTGGTGAGCTCGGGCGCAGCCCTGTCGGAAAATACCCGCCGCATCACCAAAGCCCTACAGGCCCTGAAGTACGTGGTGACGACCGTGACGCCGGAGCGCGAAGGCGCACTGGGCCTGAAAGCGGCCCTGCCGGCCGATTACGCCACCAAAGGCTTCGTGCTGGACATGGGTTCGGCCAACAGTAAGATTTCGTGGTACGCCGACGGTCAGCCGCAGGTGCAAGACACCTTCGGCTCAAAATACTACGAAAAGAATGTGGACGATGCCACCGTGGCCGCTGCCGTGAAGGCCAAGGCTGCCCAGGTGCCGGCTAAGCTGCGCGGTACCTGCTTCATCATCGGTGGGGTGCCCTACGAGCTGGCCAAGGCCGTGCGCCAGGGCCAGGAGCCCTACACCGTGCTCAAAGCCCCCACCGACTACCCGCAGCTGAGCGGGGCCAAAATTAAGTCGGGCCTGAATATCTATCAGGCCCTGGCCAACGCGACTGGCTGCAAGCAGTTTGTGTTCGGCTACGATACCAACTTCACCATCGGCTACCTGCTGTCGCTGTAATCCGAAAACCTACTTAGCTGACCCTCATGCCCCGTGCTATTCGCACGGGGCATTTTTTGGGGCTGGCCGCAGCCGGAGCAGCCGGCCGGAACTGCCGTGGCTGGGCGGAAATTGCCGTTCTTTAGGCCCTCATCTCATTTTCCCGGCAATTTCCTCCCGCATGACTCAATCCCGTTTACTCGTTGTGGCACTTATTTTCCTAGTGGTGGCCGGCCTGCTCACCGC
>JALYUI010000337.1 GCA_030853845.1 Bacteroidota bacterium
GAGCGGGAAGAGCACAAAAAACACGTTCAGCAGCAGCGCATTACGAAGCATCCCGCGTGCACCAGCGGCACCCCTTGGCAAACGGTGACCGCTCCCAATTATCCGGAATTGCCAAAGCAACCTTTCCCTCCTCGCTCACAGACTGCTACTAAACAAAAAAGCGCCGGCCTGATGGCCGACGCTTTCGAGTAAAGTTTAGGTAAGAACAAGTCTACAGGGCTGACACTACCGTCTTAGGTGCAGGCACGATAAGGGCAGGGTAAACTGGGACTTGTTGCACCCGTTCGGGAGCCGCGCTTACTTCACCGTGAGGTCGGCCCGAATTTCTCCGCCGGGGTTGGGGGCGGAGTGCAGGTTGGCATAAACCCCGTTGGCCAAGAGGGCGGCGGCCTGCGCCTGCGTCAGGGTAGTAGTGCCGGTAATGGGGGAATCGAAGCCATTGCTGGCTGCATTGTTAAACGGGAAGGGCTGAAAAACGTCCCCCTTCATGCCGGGCGCGCCGAAGTGCAAGTGCCCGACAGTGGGCGTTATGCCGGTGAAGGTAACGGTGTAGCGCAGCTCCCGGGATGCTTTATCGAAGGTAGCGGTGTAAGTCCCCGTGGCGGACGACGTGACGGCGGGCACTTCCTGGGCCCCGGTGAAGGTACCCGATACAGCCGGCAGCACCACGGCCGGAGTCGGGGTCATATTATCGTCTTTTTTGGAGCAAGCGGTGGCCACCATGAGGCCAGTGGCGAGGAGGATGGTGGAGAAAATGCGGTTCATAGGATTTGTTATATGTGTGGTTAAGGAAAATTGTTCACTTTCAACACCTAAGCTAGCCGTAGTGTTTTCGCTGATAAGCGGGAGAAGTTGTACCTGATTGCGCACCAATAACGGCGATGGCTCAATCCGCCGCTGGCCGCGTCTACGCATCCGGACTGGTGCCGGCGAACGATTCAGGGAGCAGCAATGACTCCACGGGTCACCGACCGGGTTCCGGTGGTCGCCCCGACGCGCACGAAGGCTGTGCCATCCTTTGCGAAATGGTAGCCGGGCCGCCCCTGGCAGATTTAGCTGCGAGGGTACCCGCCCGGGCCTACCCATTGGGAATTTAAAGAATGTCGGGCCGCGCTGCGGAAAAAAGTTATTGGCGCGGGCAACCTTTGCAGGCGCAACGGCATCTGCCGTGGCAGCTCATCATCCCTTTCTGCGCTTTGCCTACTCTTACTTTATCGGAAGCCGACCTCATCGCAGCCTGCGTGCGCGGCGAGCACCGGGCCCAGCGCCAGCTCTACGACCAGCTGGCCGGGCTGATGCTCACCGTGTGCCGTCGCTACCTCAAGCGCCGCGAAGACGCCGAAGAAGCCCTCATTCTGGGCTTTGCCAAGATGTTTCGGGCCCTGCCCAACTACCGCTTCGAGGGCAGCTTCGAGGGTTGGGTGCGGCGCATCATGGTGAATGAATCGTTGATGCAGCTGCGCCAGCGCGAGCTGATGACCGTATCGTTCGAAGAATTTGTGCAGCCCGAAAACCTGGCCGTAACCGCCGCCACCGCCGACACCCAACTGCAGGCCGAAGACCTGATGGGCTTGCTCGCCACCCTGCCCCCCGGCTACCGCACCGTCTTCAACCTCTATGCCCTGGAAGGCTACGGCCACCAGGAAATTGCCGAGCTGCTGGGTATCAGCGAAGGCACCAGCAAGTCGCAGCTGAGCAAGGCCCGCGCCCTGCTCCAGCGGCGCATTCAGTTTTCCAACATTAGCACCAACTAGACCGATGTCTACCGAAAATATTGACGATTTATTCCGCCGTCAGCTTGGCGACCACGCCACGCCGCCCGGCGACGACCTGTGGGCCCGCCTGCAAGCTGGCCCCGATGCGGCGGCCCCCATCCCAGAGCCGACGGCCGTCGTCGCCCCCGAGCGCATCGACCAACTTTATCAACAACGCCTGACCACCCACGCCACGCCGCCGGCCCGCGAAATCTGGGAGCGGCTGGAAGATGAGCACCTGCGCCCCCGCAAGCGCCGGGCGGCCGCTTGGTGGCCCATGGCCATGGCCGCTGCCGTGCTCATCCTGCTGCTGGCCGGGGGCGCGGGCCTTTGGCGCGGATTCTCCACGGCCTCTGGCCCGGTGGGCACGGTGGCGTCGCAGTCGGCCAACGGGCTGCCTGAGGTGGCCGGGCAACGCCCTGCCACTGGTGGTGCTGCTGCTAATACTACCGGCATTGCGTCCCAAGCTCACTCGGGCGCGGCTACCGCGCCTACTACACAAGCCGATGAGGTTGCAACAAACAGCACGGCCGGCCAAAACGTAGCGCAGGCTGCCGAAAAGGTTATTTCCGACTTTCCGCAAAAAAACCTGCCGGCCCGGGCAACCCGCTCCACCGGCCCCGCATCTAACGCTTCGAAGGTCGGGATGATGGCTCAGCAGTCGCCCCGCCGCCCGCAGGGAGCTTCCCGGCAGCCGGACGCGGCGGCCAGTTCCGCCCCGCTGGTGGCGCGCACAACGGCCCCGCCCACCACCCCAACCCAGCCAGCTGACGAGCTGACGCCAGCCGTAGCAGCCACCAACCCGCCTGCTGCGGCCAGCACATTACCCGGGGAAAACGTCCCCGCCGCCGCTACTGCCGCTACCCTTGCTGCTGCCAACATCATTACGGTGGATGTGCGTAGCAGCGCTCCCCGCCGGCCGTCGCTGGCCACGGCCGTGGCTTCGGCCGCCGCTGCTACTGCCGAGCGCCGGGGCCTGGGCGGCCGCCTGCTCCGGCAGGTGGGCCATGCAGTCCGGGGCGAGCGCATCAGCCTGTCGGAAGTAACCGGCCTGCCCGAAAACCTGACCCTGGAAGCCAACATTGCCGGCCGCCGCGTCAGCAAGTCCATTCAACTCTAAC
>JALYUI010000444.1 GCA_030853845.1 Bacteroidota bacterium
CAACGCCCGCCTACCACCGCGCCTGGCGCAGCTTCTCCGGCTCCAGCACCCGAATGTTTTTGGGCGTCAGCTTAATCAGCCCGTCGGCTTTGAACTCGCTTAGCGTGCGAATCAGCGACTCGGGCGCGGTGCCTACCATGGCGGCCATGTCGTCGCGGGAGAGCTGGATGCTGCCTTCGGTCCCAGCTTGTTCGTGCAGGCGGAGCAGCACGTCGGCCACGCGGCGGCGGATGGAGCTGTAGGCCATAGCCAGCAGCTGCGCTTCCCGCTCGTGCACCCGGCCCGCCAGTAGGCGGATAAACTGCTGGCCCACCGCCGCATTGCGCAATAGGAGTTGCGTGAAATCGTCCTGCGGGATGTACACCAGCTCGCTGTCGTCCACGGCCACGGCCGAGTCGGTATGCGGGGTGTGGTCGAGCAGGGCGAGGTAGCCGAAGAACTCGCCGGGACCGTAGAGGCCGGTAATCAGCTCCTTGCCGCCGTCGGTGGTTTTCACGGTTTTTACCCGGCCGGCCTGCACGAAATACACCCGCGTGGGCTCGTCGCCTTCGAGGTACACGTCCTGCTTTTTGCGCACGGCGTGCACTTTGCGGTCCGCCGACAAGCTGCTGAGGTGGCCCACGGCATGGGCATCGTCCAGAAACTCGCCCAGGCCCTGCGTGGTGGCGTCGTACTCGGGCTTGAGGTGTTGGAAGCGGCTCAGGCGCCCGCCGATAGCGCTCAGCAACTCGGCCTTGTCGAAGGGCTTGGTCAGGTAGTCGTCGGCCCCGAGGGCCATGCCGCGGCGCAGGTCGAGGCGCTCGGTTTTGGCGGTGAGGAAAATGAAGGGCACCCCCGCCAGCTGCGCGTGCTGGTTGAATATCTGGAGCACGCCGTAGCCGTCGAGCACCGGCATCATGATGTCGCAGACCACCAAATCGGGCTTCGTGGCCAGGGCCTGCGCCACGCCCAGCTGCCCGTTTTCGGCCGTGAGCACCGCGTAGCCGGCCATTTCGAGCAGCTCGGCGGTGTTCTCGCGGATGATGACGTCGTCTTCAATCAGCAGAATCGTTTTCATAAGGGATGGTGAGGGTGACGGTGGTGCCCACGTTCAGCTCGCTGTGCAGGGCGATGGTGCCCCCCATCAGCTCCAGATACTTGGCAATGATGTAGAGCCCGAGGCCGGTGCCGGGCACGGTGCTCACGTTGCGGGCCCGGAAAAACCGCTCGAACAGGTGTTCCTGGTCTTCGCGGGAAATGCCCACGCCCTGGTCCTGCACCGTGAGCGCGAGCTGGCCCGCCTGGCAGGTGGCCCGCACGTTTACCAAGGAGTTTTCGCCCGAATACTTGATGGCGTTGGAGAGCAGGTTAACCAGAATTTTGCGCAGCAGCGAGGCATCAAGCCGGATGAGGGCGGTGCATTCCGTGGCGCAATCGATGCGCTGGCCGGCTTTGAGCAGGCCCTGCACGTCCGCGACCGTTTCGCCCAGCAACGCCGGCAGGTCCAGCGTGGCCGGGGTGGCTTCCACCCGGCCTTCTTCGATGCGGCCCACCGAGAGGAATTCTTCCAGGATGTCGTTTAGGTGCTTCACCGAGGAGCGGATGCGCTCCACGTGCTTCAGCTGCTTCTCCTTTTGGGGGCCCTGGGCGTAGTCGGCAATCAGCTCGGCCGAAGTGAGGACCCCAGTCAGCGGCGTGCGGAACTCGTGCGAGGCCATGCTCACGAAGCGGGATTTCATTTCGCCCAATTCCTGCTCGGCGGCCAGGGCCTGCGTCAACTCCTGGCCCCGCTTTTCAAGCTGGTCGAGGGTAATCATCAGGGCGTGGGTGCGGTCGGCTACTTTCTGCTCCAACTCGGCGTTGAGGCGGGCCACGCGCTGGTGCTGGGCCACCAGCTCCTGCGCGGCATCGTGCTTGGCGGTGATGTCGAGCACGTAGGCCACCACGTACAGCTCCTCGTCGAGGTGGAAATAACTCAGGCTGACTTCGACCGGGAAGTCGGTGCCGTCCTGGCGCTGGCCGCGCAATACCCGGTGCTGGCCCATGCCGCGCACCTGCGGGTGGGCGTTGAAACTCTCGCGCAGCTGTTGGTGGTGGCGGCCGGCGGCGTTGGGCACCAGCGCCTCGATGCGCCGGCCCGGCAGCTCGGCCGGCGCGTAGCCGAACTGCTGCTCAGCCAGCTGGTTGGCCGACACGATGTCGCCCGCCTGGTCGCACACGATGATGCCGATGGTAGCATTGGTCACCACTGCCTCGAAGCGCCGCACGCTGTGGGCCAGCTCGCGCTCGGCCTGCTGCAAGCGGCTCAGCTCGGTGATGTGGATGAGGAAGAAGGGCCGGGTGCCGTCCAGGTAATACGTGAGCTCCAGGTAGGCGCGGATGGCCTCGCCGGTGTGGCGGCGAATGTTGGTTTCCACGGCGTGGTGGCCTTCGTGCTGGGCCTGGTCGCACAGGGCCTGCCACTGCCCGCCGGTCCAGGGCGGGGTGCGCAGCGAGTGGTCGGGGTCGGCCAGAAACACGTCTTCGGAGGGGTAGTCCAGCAGGCGCACGCCGGCCGGGTTCACCTGCGTAAACCAGCCCAGGGCCGGGTCATAAATCCCAAAGAATTCCTTGGACTGGCGGTAGAGCAGCTCGGTGAGGACGCTGGAAGAAGAGCTGGCGAGCATGGGAAAGGAGTTGGTGAACTGCAGCGTAGCCCCGGCCCCGGCAGCAGCCGGCGGTCCGACAAGGTCGGCATTATTATTCCTGCGCATGACAATTGTCAGTCCCCGCCCTGATGGGCATCATACGGGCTGCTACCCCCGTTTGCTAATTTTGCCGCTACTGGTTTCCCCCGTGTCCAATGAACGTCCTTTCCCCCGCGCCTCCGTTGCCCGCCGATGCTGCGACGCTGCTGGTGCTGCTGCCCCCCGTGGGCACGGCCCCGCAGGTGCGGGTGGCCACACTGGCAGCCCTGGCGGCCTTGCAACGGGAGCTCGGGGCGGACATCCGGGTGCTGACGGTGGACGAACTGAGCCACCCTGTGGTGGTGCGCAGCTTCCACGCCACCGATTTGCCGTGCTTCGTGCTCATGCGGCAGGGGGTGGAGCTGTGGCGGCAGGGCGGCTTGCCCGAGGGCGAGGGCATTGTGCCGCTGCTGCTGGGTAAGCTCGGGCCTGATGGGGTAGCCGTCGCCTAGCGGCTGGTTGTTTTTTGCAGGAAGACCTTGGTTTACGGGTATATGAAGCAGGGTTTCTTTCAAAGCCGGCACCGGTGCGGCCCTTCAGTTGACGGGTTTATCGGCATTAGGCATCTATTCGCCGCCAAATTCGTTGGGAAGTAAGCAGAAGCGGGCCGCTGGCCTACGTTTTCGCGGTCGGTTCCCTTCAGACCAAGTGGTTGCCTACGGCAGGTGCGCGGGAGGTTGTCATTCAATTTCCTTGTCGTTGCCATGAGCCTCTATCATCTCATTTACGAAAGCCAGGCGCTCGTGCCGTTCGAACCGGCGGAGCTGACGGCCTTGCTGCAGCAGGCCCGCGCCCATAATCAGCAGGCGCACATCACAGGCCTGTTGCTGCACACGCCCGAAGGTCGGTTTTTTCAGATATTGGAGGGCGAGGATGCCGACGTCCGGGAGCTGTATTACCAGCACATCCTGTCCGACCCCCGCCACTACAAATGCCGGGTGCTCGGGGAAGGAAATTGCGCCGAACGCAGCTTCGCCGACTGGAGCATGGGCGTCCGCGTCGCGCACGCCGCCGACCTGCACGCCCTGCTCCAAACCAGCGCGCTGAATGCTCCCACGCGCCTGGGCCCGCGCCCCACCATCCGCCCCGAGCTGCTGGAGCTGCTGCTGAATTTTGTGGGGATGGAAGCCCGCCGGTAACGGCCCTACTGGTCGGCTCCAGCCCAGTAGCTTACTTCCCCAGCGCCTGTGCCTTCTTTTTCTCCTGCCGCCGGAAGTAGCCGCGCAGTAGGAAATTGTGTTGCAGCGCTTCCATGCTCTGGTTGAGCTTTTGCGTGCCCTGCGCTACGTTGCTCATGCTCTGGCGCAGCTGCCCGCTCATGGCAGTATCAGCCAGCAGCGTGTGCAGCGGGCCGGCCCCGTTTTGCACCTGCCGTTGCAGGCCCGCGAGGGTGGCGGCCAGCGTGTCGGAAGTGCCGGCCAGCTGGCCGGCGGCGTGCCCCAGTTGGCCGGCAAAAGCCTTATCCGTGAGCAAGTAGCCGATGGGGCCGCGTCCCTGCCGGACGCCGCGCGTGAGCGCCTGCACGTCGCGTGAGGCGTCGCGCAACTGCGTGGTGGCCGTGCCCACGTTGCGCAGGCTCTGGTGCACGCTGGTGGCCAGGGTCTGGTCGTTGAGCAGCTGCCAGAGGGCCTTGCTGCCGTTGAGCTTACCGGTAATCTGGCGCAGGTCGCGGGTGATGCCCACGAGGTTCTTGTTCGAAATATCCAGGGTGCTGAGCATGGCATCGATGCCCACGGGTGTGCGGGTTTGCAGCACGTCGCCGGGGGCCACGGGCGGGGCAGCCGGGCCGGGGCCGGGGTTCAGGTTAATGATGGTGTTGCCCACCAGCCCGTCGGTGCCAATCATTGCCACGGCGTTTTTGCGCACGAAGGGCTGCACGTCCTGGTTCAGATTCATGAGCACGCGCACGGTGGTGTCGTTCATTATCTGAATCTTCTTCACCGTGCCCACCGTGATGCCGCCCAGGCGCACGTTGTTGCCGGTGAGCAGGCCCGAGACGTTACGAAAGTCGGCCTGCACGGGCAGGCTTTTGTTGAACAGGTTGCGCTGCCGGCCCACCAGGTATAGCGTGACGAGCAGGCACCCCAGCCCCAGGGCCACAAACAGGCCGAGGCGAACATGATTACTGACGGGATGGGAAGGCATGATGGGGAACGGTTATGCAGTTGAGCGGATGAAAACAGAACGTCATGCTGAGCGCAGCCGAAGCATCTCTACCGCTTCGTTGAGCCCCACGCGACAACCTCACCCCCTGACCCCCTCTCCAAAAAAGAGGGGGCACCAGTCCGGCGCTGACGTCAGGCTCCCCTCTCTTTTGGAGAGGGGCCCGCCCCGCAGGGGTCCCGTGAGGTTTGGCGTCAGGCGAAGCGGTAGAGATGCTTCGCTGCGCTCTGCATGACGTTCTGCTATCCCGAGCCTCAAGCAAAAAACTCGTGGATTTTTGGGTCGTTGTTATGCGCCAGCTCCTCATAGGTGCCGCCGGCGTAGCAGCGGCCGTCCAGGAGCAGGGCCACGCGGTCGGCGGTGAGGCGCACGCAGTTCATGTCGTGCGAGATGATGAGGGCGGAAGTGTTGTATTTCTGCTGCACCTCGCGCAGCAGGTGGTCAATTTCGCGGGCCGTGATGGGGTCCAGGCCCGTGGTGGGCTCGTCGTAGAGGATGATATCGGGGCGCAGGATGAGGGTGCGGGCCAGGGCAATGCGCTTGCGCATGCCGCCCGATAGCTCGGCTGGCATTTTGTCGGCGGTATCGGCCAGGCCCACGTCCTCCAGGGCCTGCTGCACCATCTCCTGCTCCTCGGCCGGGGTGTGGGCCAGCCACTGCCGGCGCAGCGGAAACAGCAGGTTCTCGCTCACCGTCATCGAGTCGTAGAGGGCGTTGCTCTGGAAGAGGAAGCCCAGCTTGGCGCGCAGGCGGTCCATGGCTTCGTGGCCGAGGGTGGCCACGTCCTGGCCCAGTACCTTGATGGTGCCCGCATCAACGGGCAGTAGGCCAATGATGCACTTGATGAGTACCGACTTCCCCGAGCCGGACTTGCCCAGTACCACCACGTTTTCGCCCCGCTGCACCGTGAGCGAAAACCCTTGCAAGACGTGGTTGTCCCCGAACGACTTGCTGACTTCGCTCACCGTGAGCACCGCCTCGCCAGCAGGGGCGGGGGAAACGGGCGCGGGCGCAGGAATTGGAACGGGAAGCATCAGTTGAGGCCGAGGAGGTTGGTTATCAGGACCGAAATCAGGTCGAGGATGAAAATGGCCAACGAGGCGGCGACCACCGCCGAGTTGGCGGCCCGGCCCACGCCTTCGGTGCCCTTGTCGGCGTAGTAGCCCTTGTAGCAGCCGATGAGGCCGATGGCGAATCCGAAGAAGAAGGTTTTGATGACCGCCGGCAGCAGCTGCCCGAAGGTGAGGTGGCCCAGAATGTTGTTGGCAAACAGGGCCACCGTGGTCACGCCCTTCATGTTGATGCCCAGGTAAGCGGCCAGCAGGCCCAGGGCTTCGGAGAGGAGGGCCAGCACCGGTACCATGAGCGTGGCCGCCAGCACCCGCGTGGCCACCAGGTACTTGAAGGGGTTGGTGCCGGAGACTTCCATGGCGTCAATCTGCTCGGTCACGCGCATCGAGCTCAGCTCGGCCCCGATGTTAGAACCGACCTTGCCGGCCACCATCAGCCCCGTGATGATGGGCCCCATTTCCTGGATGATAGTCATGCCCACCATGGTCGGAATCCACGACTCGGCCCCGAACTGCACCATGGTGGGCCGCAGCCGCAGCGTGAGCACCAGCCCCATAATGAAGCCCGTGATGCCCACCAGCGGCAGCGATTGGTAGCCGATGACGTAGCACTGGTACAGCAGCTCGCGCACCTCGTAGCGCGGCCGGAACCCCTCGCGGAATACCCGCCCGGCGAACTGAGCAATGGCGCTGGTTTCGGCCAGGAAGCGGTTATCAGACACGTATTGGGGGAAATAGACGAGTGCGGCAAAAATGCCGTCGGCCCGGTGCAAAGGACCCGCTTGCGGCCCGCCCGCGGCATGACATCGATTAGGCCCGCCCCTGACTTTTGTCATGGGTTCGGGCGCTCAGTGGGCGTCCCTTTGCAGCGGGGTATACTCCCGCCTGCTCAACGCGCAACTTTATGGATGTCAACCTGCAATTTCTCGGGGCCGCGCACTGCGTCACGGGTTCCAAGTACCTGCTCACACTCGACGACCACGGCGTTGAGCAGCAGGTGATGGTCGACTGCGGCCTGTTTCAGGGCCTGAAGGAGCTGCGCCTGCGCAACCGCAGCCCGCTGCCGCTCCGCGCCGCCGATGTGGCGCTGGTCATCCTCACCCACGCCCACATCGACCACAGCGGCTACCTGCCCAAGCTGGTGCGCGATGGCTTCCGCGGCCGCATCCTCTGCACCGAGGCCACGGCCGACCTGCTTAGCATCATGCTGCTCGACTCGGCCAAGCTGCAGGAAGAAGAAGCTGCCTACGCCAACAAGAAAGGTTATTCGAAGCACCACCCGGCCGAACCGCTCTACACCCAGGCCGACGTCGAAAAAATGCTGCCCCTGGTGGAAAGCGTGGCCTACGACGCCCCCGTTGTCCTGCTCGGCGGCTTGCTTACCCTCACTTTCCGCGACGCGGGCCACATCCTCGGCTCGGCCATCGTGGAGCTGGCCGTGCAGGGCGCGCAGCAGCGCAAGCAGCTGGTGTTTTCCGGCGACCTGGGCCGCTACGACAACCCGGTGCTGTTCGACCCCACGCCCATTGCCACGGCCGACGTGCTGCTGGTCGAGTCCACCTACGGCGACCGCGACGCCCGCATCGACGACCCCGAAGCCGAGCTGGTGAAGGTCGTGACCGAGGCCCTGGACCGGGGCGGCGTGCTGCTCATCGCCGCCTTCGCCGTGGGCCGCACCCAAACCCTGCTCTACTACCTCAAAAAGCTCATTGCCGAAGGCCGCGTGCCCCAGGTACCGGTGTACGTGGACAGCCCGATGGGCAACCGGGTGTCGGACCTGTACCCGCGCCACCCCACCGCGCACCGGCTTGGGCACGGCAACGTATTCGATTTTCCGGGCGTGCGCTTCGTAACCGAAGCCCAGGAATCGAAAGGGTTGAACGCTAAAACCGGCCCGGCCATCATCATCTCCTCCAGCGGCATGTGCACGGGCGGGCGTATCGTGCACCACCTTTCCAACCGCCTGCCCAAGTCCCAGGATACGCTGCTGCTCGTGGGCTACCAGGCCGAGGGCACCCGCGGCCGCGACTTGCAGGAGGGCCAGCAGCAGATTAAGATGTTCGGTGAGCTGGTGCCCGTGCGCTGCCAGGTGAAGCACCTCGACGGCTTCTCGGCCCACGCCGACCGCTCGGAGCTGCTGCGCTGGCTCGGCCAGTTTCAGGCCCCGCCCAAGCGCACCTTCGTGGTGCACGGCGAGCCCGCGCCGGCCGAAGCGCTGGCGAAAACCCTGCGCGAGGAAAAAGGCTGGCCCAATGTGGAGGTGCCTGATTATCTGGAAACCGTCGTGCTGTTTGCAGGAATTTAACGCCGGCCTAAAGCTGCTGCCAAACACCACGAAACCAACGTGCCCGCAATTCTGCTGGCACCGCCCGCAACTCATTATCACTCGTTCAATGCCCGATTACACAGTCCTGTTTGCCCGCCAGGCGGTAGCCAGCGCCCACGTTCAGTTCGTGTACGACCTGGCGGCCGGCCAGGCGGTGTTCGTCAACGAGGCCTACCGGCACGTTCTGCACGGGAATCCGGACGCGGTGAACGCCGAACTGCCCGCGCTGCTGGCCCGCCTGCATCCCGACGACCGGCCCCGGCTGGCCGAGTACTGGGCGCAGTGGGGCCAGGGCGCGGCGCATGATGAGGTCGAGTTCCGGCTGCGCCACCCGAACGCCCCGGACCAGTGGTTTTGCCTCACGCCCTTTCAGGAGCGGGAGGCCAACGGGGCCGTGTGGCTGGTGGGCTCGCTGCGCGACGTGAGCATCAGCAAGCGTTACCAGGCCAACGCGGACCTGTTCAATAGCCGTAAAAACGCCACGCTCGAAATCCTGTCGCACGACCTGAGCGGGGCTTTCATCATGGTGCAGCAAATCGCGGAATTTCTGCGGGAAGAAGTGAAGGCCCCGGCCAATCCGGAAGTAACCAGCATGCTGCGGACGCTGGAAACCACCAGCCGCGACAGTGTGAAGATGATTCGCGACTTTATCAACCTCGAATTCCTGACCTCGGCTAACAGCGACCTGAAGCGCGACCGGGTGGACGTGGGCGCCGTGCTGCGCGAGCCGCTGGACCAGCTGCAAAGCAATTCCGGGCTGGCGCATCATTTTACCTACTCGCTGCCCGCCGCCCCGCTGTACGCCAACCTGGACGTCAACAAGTTCACCCAGGTGCTGCTCAACCTGGTGAGCAACGCCCTGAAATTCACACCCGATGCGGGCCACGTGAGCGTGGCCGTCGAGCCGGGCCCGGGAAGTGTCCGCATCCTGGTGCGCGACGACGGGGTGGGCATTCCCCTGGAATTACAGGCCCTGCTGTTCGAGCCTTTTACCAAGGCCCGGCGGCCCGGCCTGCGGGGCGAACCCAGCACCGGGCTCGGCCTGGTGCTTTGCAAAACCATCGTGGACTGGCACCGCGGCACCCTGGAGGTAATTAGCGCCGAAGGAGAGGGGACCACCTTCATCATTGAAATACCGCAGTCCGATGTGGTCGAAAGCGTGCCCACCGGGCAGGCCGTTGAAAGCCTCGGGTAGCCCGTGCCTTCCCCTCCCTTGAAAATGCCTCGCAACTCAACCTTGAGGGCGACGACCAAATCAACTTCTAACCTGACGCCTGCGGCCAGGCTGTGGCGGATAAAAGCCCTGCACACGGCGGTGTGGGCTTTTTTCGTCGCGGCCATCCTAGTCGTTTTGTATGGTGGAATTACCAACAGCATCACCGTTTACACCTGGATTGCCAGCGGGCTGGTCGTAGCCGAAGGGCTGGTGTTGTTGGTGTTCAAAAGCCACTGTCCCCTGACGCTGCTGGCCCGGAAATATTCCACCTCAACGAAGGACAACTTCGACATCTTTCTGCCGGAGTGGCTGGCGCGGTACAACAAGCTGATTTTCTCGGTGCTGTACGCCATCGGCCTGGCGCTGGTGGGGTACCGGCTGCTGTCTTAGACTCACCAAAACTCCTGGTTCGCCATGACTAGAAAAACCACCATCGGCCTGCTGGCTGGCACCGCGCTGGCCGTGCCCCTCGCAGGAATTATTCTGGGGCGGATTCTGGCGGCCCGCCAGCTGCGCCGCGATGCCGCGCAGCTACTTGCCCTGTCCCCGGATGTTGGTGGCCGGGTGTTCCACGAGGCGCAGCTCGCGGGGCTGCCCGCGCCGGTGCAGCGCTACTTCCGCCACGTGCTGCGCGACGGCCAGCCCTACCTGCGCGGCCTGCGCCTGCGCCACGGCGGCCAGTTCAAAACCGACCTCAAAAAGGACTGGATACCCATTAAAGGCGAGCAATACATCACGGCCGACCCGCCGGGCTTTATCTGGCAGGGCACCACCCGCCAGTTCGTGGCCCGCGATGAATACGTGGCCGGTCACGGCCGCCTCCAGGTGCGCCTGCTCGGGGCCGTGCCCATTGCCGGTGGCACCGGGCCGACCTACGACCAAGGCGAGCTGTTGCGCTGGTTGGTAGAAAGCACTTGGCTACCCACCGCCCTGCTGCCCGGCGGGCCCGTCGTCTGGACGGCCATCGACGACTACTCGGCCCGGCTCACGCTCACGCACGGGGGCTACTCCGTGTCGTGCCTCGCTCGCTTCAACGAGCAGGGTGAAATGACCGAATGCGAAGCCCGGCGTAACATGGACGAGGCCACGCAGCAGCCGTGGCAAGCCCGTTTCGAGCAGTACCGCCGCTGGCACGGCGTCCTCATTCCCACCGTGGGGGAAGCAAGTTGGGTGATTGACGGCCGGCGGCAGCCCTACGCGCGGTTCCACGTGCAGGAGTTGGACTACGCGCCGCTGCAGCCGTTCTAGCCCGCCGCGGCTCACGCCTAAGCGAGCGGCGGCTACCCGTATTACCTACTTTTTCGCACGATGCAATGGGTGGCCGGGGTGCTCGTTGGGGTGCATGGTCACGGTTCCGTCCATCATCTTGCTTTGGCCTTCCTGCAGCATCATGGTATGGCCCTGTTCGCTTTGGCAGGTGCCATCGGGCATGCACAGCGAACCATCGCCCATCGTCACGGAACCCGTCATGAGCGTCATCTTTCCGTCCTGCACCATCAGCATATTGCCGTCCTTCTTCAGACAATAGGCCTGGGCGGCCTTGCTGACGGTTTTGGGCTGGTGGTTTTGAACGTGCGCTTGGGCTGCGGCTCCGGTGCTGGCAAGCAGCAGCAGGGCCAGGAGGAAGGCGGTGTTTTTCATGGCTGAAAGAGAAAAGGTTGAAGAATTCGTTGAATGACCGATTTATAGCTCGTGCTCGGCCGGGGTGCCGCCCGCCCAGGCGTCGAGGCTGGATATCGTCGCGTCGGCGATGTTGGTGAGGGCTTCGCGGGTGAGGTAGGCCTGGTGCCCGGTAATGAAGACGTTGGGGTAGGTGAGCAGGCGCGCGAAGGTGGTGTCGCGCAGTTGGTCGGTGGTGTGATTCACGAAAAACAAGCCTTTTTCGCCCTCGTACACGTCCAGGCCCAGGTAGCCGAGCTGGCCCGAATCGAGGGCGCGGGCGG
>JALYUI010000467.1 GCA_030853845.1 Bacteroidota bacterium
TGGCGCCTGCTTATGTCGTCCATCCGACGCGTTGTCGTTACCGGCCTCGGGGCCATCACGCCGCTGGGCAATACTGCCCCGGCTTACTGGGAAGGCCTGCGTACCGGCACGAGCGGCGCGGCCACCATCACGCGCTTCGACCCCACCAAGTTCAAAACGCGCTTTGCCTGCGAAGTGAAGGACTACCAGCCCGATAACTTCTTCGACCGCAAGGAGCATCGTAAGATGGACCTGTTCACGCAGTTCGCGGTAGTGGCCGCCGACGAAGCCATTGCCGACTCGGGCCTGCTCGAAAGCGGTGTCGACAAGGACCGGGTGGGCGTTATCTGGGGCTCCGGCATCGGTGGCCTGAAATCGTTGCAGGAAGAATGCTTCCAGTTTGAGCGCGGCGACGGCACGCCCCGCTACTCGCCCTTCTTCATTCCGCGCATGATTGCCGACTCCTCGTCGGGCAACATTTCCATCAAGAATGGCTTCCGCGGGCCGAATTTCGTGACGACTTCGGCCTGCGCCTCGTCGAACGATGCCATTATCGCGGCCTTCAACAACATTCGCCTCGGCTTGGCCGATGCCGTGGTGACGGGCGGCTCCGAAGCGGCCATTACCGAGTCGGGCGTGGGCGGCTTTAATGCCCTCAAGGCCATGAGTGAGCGCAACGACGACCCGGCCTCGGCCTCGCGGCCTTACGACAAGGACCGCGACGGCTTCGTGCTGGGTGAGGGCGCCGGCGCGCTGGTGCTCGAAGAGTACGAGCACGCCAAAGCGCGCGGGGCCAAGATGTACGCTGAGCTAATTGGTGGCGGCATGTCGTCGGATGCTTACCACATCACCGCGCCCGACCCGAGCGGCGAAGGCGTGGTGCTGGTGATGAAAAACGCCCTGCGCGACGCCGGCATTCAGCCCGAGGACGTGGACTATATCAACACCCACGGCACGAGCACGCCGCTGGGCGATGGTGCCGAAATCAAGGCCATCGAGAAAGTGTTTGGCGCGCACGCCGAAAAGCTCAACATCTCCTCCACCAAAAGCATGACTGGCCACCTGCTGGGCGGCGCGGGCGGCATTGAGGCGGTGGCTTGCCTGCTGGCCATGCAGCACGGCCTGGTGCCGCCTACCATCAACCTGCACACGCCCGACCCGGAAATCAATCAGGCGCTGAACTTCACGCCCAACGTGGCGCAGAAGCGCGATGTGCGCGTGGCCATGAGCAACACGTTCGGGTTTGGCGGGCACAACACGTCGGTGATTTTCCGCAAGCTGTAGTTGTCTGATTTTGCTGAAAGAACGTCATGCTGAGCTTGCCGAAGCATCGCTACCGCGTAAGTAATTCTGTTGATTGAATTACTATTGCACGCGAGATGCTTCGGCAAGCTCAGCATGACGTTCTGGTTTTGCCGCCTGCTAACTCACCTCTCATTTCTTAGATTCCTGTCCCTTGTTCAGCTTCGTTTCCCGCTTTTTTGCTTCCGATAAGTCGTTTCGGCAGGCGGTGGCGACCGTAACGGGCCAGACGCCCAAGAATGCCAGGCTGTACCGGCTGGCGTTCACGCACTCGTCGGCGGTGCGGCAGCTACCGGGCGCGGGCAAGCACCAGACCAACGAGCGGCTGGAATTTCTGGGTGATGCCGTGCTGGGCACGGTGGTGGCCGAGTACCTGTTCAAGAAGTACCCCTACGAGCAGGAAGGCTTTCTGACGGAGGTGCGCTCGCGCATCGTGAACCGCGAAAGCCTCAACGGCATCGCCCTGAAGCTGGGCCTCGACAAGCTGGTGCAGCTCGATGCCGCGCAGGGCCGCGCCGCCCGCTCACGCTCGGTGAACGGCAACGCGCTGGAGGCGCTGGTGGGCGCGGTGTACCTCGATTTGGGCTATAAATCGGCTCGAAAATTTATTCTGACCCGCCTGGTGAAGGGTTTCGTGGACGTGCACACGCTCACGACCACCACGGCCAACTTCAAGAGCAAGCTGGTGGAGTGGGCCCAGCGCGAAGGCAAAATCCTGCGCTACGATATCAGCGGCGAGGCCCGGCCCGGCGGCATGATGGAGTTCACGGCCACCGTGATGCTCGATGAGGAAATTGTCGCTACCGGCATGGGCCTGAGCAAGAAGCAGGCGGAGCAGCTGGCAGCAGACAGGGCCCTGACGGAGCTGGGGGTGAGTTAGTCCAATTAACAATGACCAATGACCAATTTTCTGGCCCTGGCAGGGCAGCCTCAACGATTGGGCTGTTTCGCCGGGGCCAGGTTTGTTTTAGGCTGATTGCGATTGGGGCGTTAGCGGAACTGCGTGCGGCCAGCAGGCGAGGTTAATTATTCATTACTCATTGTTCATTGTTAATTAACTCACATGCGCATTGCCGGAGCTGCCCTCAACCAGATTCCCATTGACTGGGAAAACAACCTGCGGAATATCAAAACCGCCATCGAGCAGGCGAAGGCGGCCGGCGTGCAGCTGTTGTGCCTGCCCGAGCTGTGCCTGAGCGGCTACGGCTGCGAAGACCTGTTTCTGAGCAACTGGATGCCCGAGGCGGCGTTGGCGCATTTGCAGCAGGTGCGGGCCTGGACGGACGGCATCTGCGTGGTGGTGGGGCTGCCGGTGCGCCTGCCGGGCCGCACCTACAACACCGCCGCCGTGCTGCGCGACGGGCAGATTCTGGGCTTCGCGGCCAAGCAGTTTCTGGCCAACGACGGGGTGCACTACGAAACGCGCTTTTTCGCGCCCTGGGTGGCGGGCGAAACCGGCCTCGTGCGCTGGGAAGGGGAGGAGTGGCCGCTGGGCGACCTCATTTTCGAGCACGAGGGCGTGCGCTTCGGCTTCGAGATTTGTGAGGATGCCTGGCGGGCCGACAACGTGCGGCCGGCCTGCCGCCTCATGGGCCGCGTGGATTTGATTGTGAACCCCTCGGCCAGCCACTTTGCCATGAGCAAAACCGACGTGCGCTACCAGCTGGTGATGCAGGCTTCGCGCACGTTCGACTGCACCTACCTCTACGCCAACCTGCTGGGCAACGAGGCCGGCCGCATCATCTTCGACGGTGAAATTCTGGTGGCCCGCAACGGCCATTTGCTGAAGCGCAACCAGCTGCTGAGCTTCAAGGAAGTGGATTTGGAATGGGTGGACGTGGATTTCACGACTCCGCTGGCCCCGGCCGCCGAAATTGAGCCGCTGCCCACGCCCGACGAGTATAAGGAGCTGAACCAGGCCATGAGCCTGGCCCTGTTCGACTACCTGCGTAAGGCCCGCAGCCGGGGCTTCGTGCTGAGCTTGAGCGGCGGGGCCGACTCCAGCTTCTGCGCCGTGGGCGTGGCCGAAATGGTACGCCTGGGCGTGGAGGAGCTGGGGCTGGAGGAATTCAAGCGCCGCAGCGGCTGCTTCGAAGCGGCGAAAAAAGACGTGGTGCAAACCGGCGCGGGCGGTGCGGCTGAGCAAGTAGTGCAGGCCGACGCACCCAACGAAAACCAGCAACCAGCAACGAGTAATCAGCAACTCGTAAACCAGATGCTCACCTGCGCCTACCAGGGCACGGTAAATTCTTCCGACGACACTTTTACCTCGGCCCAAGAGTTGGCGCACAGCATCGGGGCGCGGTTTTTCAACTGGGAAATTGATGCGGAGGTGGCTGGCTACGTAGGCAAGATTGAAGGCGCGCTGGGCCGGCCGCTGACCTGGCAGACTGACGACCTGGCGCTGCAAAACATTCAGGCGCGGGTGCGGGCTCCCGGCATCTGGATGATGGCCAACGTGCTCAACTGCCTGCTCATCACCACCTCCAACCGCTCCGAGGCCAGTGTGGGCTACTGCACCATGGACGGCGACACGGCCGGCAGCATCTCGCCCATCGCGGGCGTGGACAAGGACTTCGTGAAAAAGTGGCTGCGCTGGGCCGAAACCGAGCTGGGCTACGCGGCCCTGCGCCACGTGAACGCCCTGCAACCCACCGCCGAGCTGCGTCCCCTGGCCGACAAGCAGACCGACGAGCGCGACCTCATGCCCTACGTGCTGCTCAACCGCATCGAGCGCCTGGCTTTCTACGACCGCCTCAGCCCCAAAAAGGTGCTGGCCACCCTGGAAACCGAAGCTACTGGCTTCGACCACGAGCAGCTGCGGGCCTTCGTGCGCCGCTTCTACACGCTCTGGAGCCGCAACCAGTGGAAGCGCGAGCGCTACGCCCCAAGTTTTCACCTCGATGATTACAACGTAGACCCGCGCTCCTGGCTGCGGTTTCCGATTCTCAGCGGCGGCTTCGCGGAGGAGCTGGCGGCGCTGTAGCTTGCGTAGTGTCGCAGTTCCACGTTGATAGAAAATAAAAGCGCGTGACTACGCAAGTTTGACCGGCAATTGGGGCCTAATGCTTCGTAACCTCCGCCAATACCGCGCTGGCGTTGGCCTTCATCAATTCGCCTGTCCTTTCTTGCGTGGCTTACTCCCTTCCGTTGCTTTTGGTGCCTGACCCGCCTGCCGGGACTTACTCGCTTGATGTTGAAACGGCTAATCCTGATGCCGACCTGGTGGCGCAGCTGCAAAATGGCAGTGAGGCCGCGTTTCGCACGCTGGTCGAGCGCTACCAGTCGCGCATCTATCGCACGGTGTACGCGCTGCTTCGCAATGCGGAAGAAGCGGAAGACGTGGCCCAGGAGGTTTTCGTGGAGGTGTATCAGACCATCGGCCGGTTTCGGGGCGATGCCAGCCTGAGCACCTGGCTCTACCGCCTGGCCACCTCGCGAGCCCTGAAAAACCGCCGCCGGGCCAGCGCCAAAAAGCGCTTTGCTTTCTTCACCAGCCTGCTGGGCTTCGATAACGAAGTGCTGCACGAGCCGGCCGACCACGCCCACCCGCTCAAGTTGCTCGAAGGCCAGCAGCAGCTGGCGCTGCTATTGGCCCACCTGGCCCGGCTGCCCGACCAGCAGCAGGTCGCCTTCACCCTGCGCCACGAGCAGGAGCTGAGCTACGAGCAAATTGCGGCTGTGCTCGGCACCACCGTGGCCGCCGTTGAGTCGCTGCTGTTCCGCGCCCGGCAAACGCTTCGTAAACACATTCAACCAGCTTTTCGCCATGTCTGATTCTGCTGCCCGCCCCACTGCCGACCAGGAATGGGAGGAACTGATGCGCCAGCTGCGCACCCAGGCCCCGGCTCAGCCCCGGCCATTTTTTTACCACCGCGTGCAGGCCCGGCTCGCAGCCAATGCCAGCCAGCCATGGCTGCCGGGCTGGGTACGCCGGCCCGCCTACGCCATGCTGCTCGGGGCGCTGGTGCTGGCCCTGAGCGGCGACGACGCGGCCCTCGCAGCGGGTGCGCCCACCCCGACGGTCAGCGTGTCTGCGCCGCATTGATAGCATTGCCGCTGCCGGCTCCCGCGCATCGAATGCCTCTTTTGTTGCCCGGTGCCAAGCCGGGAGCTGAGTACCTTTGAACTTCTATTTCATTTTTGCCCGTATGTCGCCCTTCCTCGCCGCTGTTTTCTGGAACGTTAATCCGATTATTCATTCTTTCGGCCCGTGGTCGGTGTTCGGGCACGAGCTAGGGCCGATAATACTCCGCTGGTACGGGCTGTTTTTCATGCTGCCCTTCGTGGTGGGCACGTTCATTCTCACGCACATCTACCGCTCCGAGCGGGTGTCGCCGCAGTGGGTTGATGTGATTACGATTTACATGCTCATCGGAACAATAGTGGGCGCGCGGCTGGGCCACATGCTGTTCTACGACTTCGACGCGCTGATGAAGGACCCGATGGTGGTGTTTAAAATCTGGCAGGGCGGGCTGGCCAGCCACGGCGCGACCATCGGCATTTTGCTCGCCTGCTGGCTGTTTGCCCGCAACAACAAGTTCGATTACCTGTGGGTACTCGACCGCATTGTGATTGTGGTGGCGCTGGGCGGGGCCTGCATCCGCACCGGCAACCTGATGAACTCCGAAATCGTGGGCAAGCCCACCAGTGCCCCGTGGGCCTTCACCTTCCCGCGCGATACCGAACACCTGCTGCCCATCACCGCGCCGCTGCCGGCCGGGGCGGTAGCTGTGGCCCGGGTAGCGCAACCCGATGGTACTGCTCCCTACCAAGTGGTAACAGCCGGAACAGCAACGCCGGCCGGTGCGCTGATGGCCGTGCCGCGCCACCCCACCCAGATTTACGAGGCGCTGTTCTGCGTGTTCCTGCTGGCGCTCCTCTACTCGATGTGGAACCGCACGAAAGAGCGCACCCCGCGCGGGCAGCTGTTCGGGCTATTTGTCGTGCTGCTCTTCACGCAGCGCTTCCTGGGCGAGTATCTGAAGGAAAACCAGGTGGCGTTCGAAAACGGCCATCTTTTCAATCAAGGCCAGCTATTGAGCATTCCATTGATATTTATCGGCATCTGGGTGCTGTGGCGGGCTGGCAAAGACCCCGAAAACCCATACGGCTATGCCCCGCGCGACCTGGGCAAAGCGGGCGACGCCCAACCCCAGGTGGAGGCCAACGGGTAGCCGTTTTCGCGTAGAGTTAAAAAGAGGGAGCGGAGTCTGGTGTTCAGCCAAACTCCGCTCCCTCTTTTTAACTCTGCTTAACTCTGCGCGCTACTGGGGCAGGGTGTACTCGTATAGGTCGCCCTTTTCGGTGCTGATAAGCAGGGTAGAATCGTCCTTAAATGTCGCGCCTTCAGTCTGGCCCGCGCCTTCGAGCGACACCACGCGCGGGGTGGCTTTTAGAATGTCGGCCCAGGAATTCCCGTCCAGAATGAATAGCTCGCCCCGGCCCAGTAGCACCAGGCGGTGGCCGTCGGCGCGCAGGGCGGCATCGGTTACCTGCCCGGGAATGGCGAGGGTGGTGACCAGGCTGGCGGTGTAGAGGCCCGGCTTCTCGGGCACGGTGTATACCTTGCTGGCCTGGTCCTGGCCCCGGTCTTTGGTGAAAAGCCACACCTGCCCATCGTGCCAGAGGCTAGCTTCGCAGTCGAAGTTGCGCTGCTTCTTTTTGGGCGGAAACGCGGTCTGGTCGGGGTAGTGGAAGGCGATGGTGCCCACCTGCTGGGGCGCATCGGGGCGGAAGGTGTAGATGCGCAGGTTGCGGCGGTCGTTGTTGTTGTTGCCGCAGTCGCCGATGTAGTAAGTGCCGCTGCCATCGCGGCTCAGGCTTTCCCAGTCGGTATTGGTGGCGGGCACGTCCACGGTGCGCACCAGCTCGCCGCTGCCCGACACTTCGTAGAGGGTGGCGGAGTTGCCATCGTCGCCGAAGCTGTAGTAGTGGCCGGGGGTGGGGGCGAGGGCCAGGCCCGAGCTTTCGGGCACCACGTGCTTGAGCGAGCCCACTTCGCGCAGGCCGGGAATGTCCTGGGCGGCCGCTTTGTCTTTGCGGCGGTCGCCACCTTTGGGCGTCTCAGCGCTGGCCGGTTGGGCCACGCGGGCCGCACTCGCGTTATCGGACTGGGCCTGCGAGCAGGCCGTAGTCAGCAGCAGGGCCAGAGCGGCCGGAAGCAAGGGGGTAATGCGCATCAAGAAAAGCAACGGGTGAGCCCGCCTATACGCAGCCCGGCCGCTTAGGGTACGGGGTCGTAGCCGTGGCCGCCCCAGGGGTGGCAGCGGGCAATGCGGCGCAGGGCCAGCCGCCCGCCGCGCCAGGGGCCATAGCGCCCAATGGCCTCGGTGGCGTAGGCCGAGCAGGTGGGCACGTAGCGGCAGCTGGCCGGCGTGAGCGGCGAAATGAAGTGCCGGTACACCCAGACAAGGCCGAGGAATAGCGCGCGGAAAAAGCGGGAAAGCATGGGGAATTAGGGGCTGAAAGCAATGGGCCCTACCCACCGGAGGGGAGCCCGAAGCAGCTAGCGAAACTTGGGGGACCTGACGCTGCGGTCGCGGCGTAGGTTGGTGGCTTTGCTAGCGGGGGCTTCCACCTGGAAGCTGACCCCGAAGCGACGGCTGGCCCCGGCGGGCAGCGTAAACAACCAGGTGAGCTTGCCCGAGCTCTCATCGAGGCTGGCCCCGCTGATGGTGATGGCCTTGATGGTAATTTCTTTTTCCTGCGATACGGGCAGCTGGTCAATCAGGCGCAGCCGCACGGGGTAGTTATGACTGTTTTTAACGTTGATTTCGTAGCGCAGGCGCGTTTTCTCGCGGCTGCCGCCATTGATTGGGCCGGCGAAGTCTTCGCGCTTGGTGCGGGTGAGCTGCACCTGCGGGTCACGGCCCAGGGCCACTTCCAGCGTGTCGGAGTAAGCACGGGTGTCGAGGTCGGTATCGCCCATGTACGCCCCGCGGTAGAACACCTTGGCCGTTTCACTCAAAAAACCCACCTGATTCCAGTCGCCCACCCGGCCCACCAGAAAGACGTCTTCCTCGCGCTTGGGCACGGCCAGGTATTCCAGGCGCATGGGCACCACGGTTTCGGCCAGCTTCACGGTGCGGCTGGCCCCGGTGGCCAGCGTGAGGGGAGCCGACAGCAGCAGGCGGGTGCCCACATCGAGGGTGTCGGGCGCGGCCGGGCCGGATTTGCCGGCTGTCCCCGTTCCCTTCACGGCAAACGCATCGAGCCGGCCCTCGCCCTCGTTGCCCGCCCGCCCGAAAGCCACCGTCCAAGGGTCGAGGCTTGGCCGCTCCATATCGCCGACGGGGGCGGTGCTGCGCAGTGTTACGGGTATTTTAGTCCAGGGCAGGCCGGTTTGATTGAGCACATAGGCGCGGCTCACCACGCGCAGCTGCCGCCGGTTATTGTCGCTCACGCGCAACTCGTATTGCGGGGTCCAGAACGCGGCGTTGCTGCTGACCTGGTAGCCTACGCGCAGTTGAACAACGCCCGCTTTGGGTACCAGCAGGTGCAGCACTACCTCCTGGCGTCCGCCGCCATTGGTGCCATTCGGGCCCAGGCCGGCGCGATAAGCGAGGCGGCTGACCAATTCCGTCTGCGCGCGCAGGCGTTCGGCGACATCTTCCTCACGTTGGGTCAGCTCCCCCAGCCGCACCCCGTAGGCGGCGGCGGCTTTGGGCATTTCCGTCAGCCAAATACTCGCCGCCACGGGGGGCAGCAGGCGGTTTTGCCAAAAGAAGTCCTTTTCCGCCTTGGTGCTCACTTCTTCGGTGTGTAGGCGCCGGAGCGTGGCCCTGGCTACCCGCAGGCTATCGAAAGTCGTAACCGGAATCGAACCGGCAGGGGGCGGGGCCTGGGCGACCATTTCCACGTCTTCCAGCTCGGCACCCGTTGCATCGGCCAGCAGGCTGGCGACCACCAGGCCGGGAGCCAAGCCACTGAGGTGAACAGCGGCCGGACCGGCCGGCAGGCTCACCGTGCCCCGGTGGTGCAGCTCGGCCCCATCGGTATAGAGCGTGACCTCGTGCAGCGGCAGCTGGGTTTGGCCGGCGGCGGCCAGGGCCTGGCCAGTAAGGAAGACGGAAAGCAGAAATTTCAGCATGGGCCTGGTCAGGAATGAGTAGCTTCCCAAGGTAAGGAGCGGGGCGGCGACGGATACGGCCGCCGCTACTTTGGCAGCGCGTTCAGCTCCTGCTTCCAGCGCTGCCAGTCGGGCAGTAGGCGGGTTTGCAGGTCGTAGAAGGCTTGGGAATGGTCGCCCACCAGCAGGTGGCAGCACTCGTGCAGCAGCACGTAGTCGAGGCACTCGGGGCGGGCGCGCACCAGCTCGGGCGAGAGGCGAATACGGGCCGAGCGCGGCGTGCAACTGCCCCAGCGCGTACGCATCTGGCGCACGGCCAGCGTGGGGCGCGTCAGGTTGAACCCGGCGAAGCGGGGCCACACGCGGGCCAGCGCGGCGGCAAACAGCGGCCCGGCCTGCCGGGCATACCAGGCGTAGAGCAGGGCCTCGGCCTGAACCGGGCCAAACGGCGCGGGGCCGTGCAGCACCAGCTCGTCGGCTTCGAGCGACACGGCTGGGCGGGCCGCCTCGGCGAAGCGCAGGCGGTAGGGCTGGCCCTGGTAGTGGTGCAGGCTGCCGGCTTCGTAGCGGCGGGTGGGAGCCGGGGCGGGCCGCCGGGCAAAGGCCTGCTGGTGCTTGAGAATCCAGTCAGCCTTTTTCAGGACCTGCTGGGCCACCCACTCGGGCGAAGTGCCGGCCGGCGCGCTGATGTGCACGCTGCCATCGGGCCGCACGGCGAAGCCGATGGAGCGCCGGGCGCGAAACACGAGGGTGTAGGGCAGGGGCTGATTCTGGTAGCTGATGGTTTCGCGGCGGGGCGCGGCAGAGAAGGGGCGGGGCATACGGCGGCAAGTTCGGCAGGCGGACGGAATACGTAACCGCTGCCGCCGGTAAAATAATTTCGCTTTGCCTGCTCATAATCCCTTCATCAATTGCCCGGCAGCACTACCTTCCGGTTATGAAACACTGTTTACCTCGGTATATTATTGTTTTAGGGACCTTCGGACTGCTGCTCACTCAGCTCAGCCCGGCGGCGCGCGCGCAGGGCCTGGGGCCAGGCGTGCGCGGGGCGCGGGCCGCAGCCCTCAGC
>JALYUI010000493.1 GCA_030853845.1 Bacteroidota bacterium
CCGCCGAAACGGCCCACCGCATCGGGCAGGTGCTCAGTGAGCACGACGTGAACGAAGACCTGTTGGTGCCGGTGGCCCCGCTGGACCCGCTGAAAGGCACGGTGTTCAGCCAAACGGCCCGCAAAGCGGCCCAAACGCCCCGCCAAAGCCCCCTGCGCATCGAAGGCGACCTGTCGTTCATCGACGCCAACCCCACCTACGAGGACGATTAAGCCCACGAAAAAGCCCCGATACCTGCCAGTAGCGGGGCCTTAACTGACCATTTAACGCGCATTCAACACCCATTAAACCGTCGTAACTATATGTCAAACTTACCAGAAAAAGCGGAAATCCGCGCCGCAATCAACGCCTACTGCCAAGAAAAGGCCATTAGCAAAGCGAATCTGGCCCGTAGCCTGAAAATCAGCCCGGCCGTGCTGAGCCAGATTGAAAATGAGAAGTGGGACGGCATCAGCGAAGAAGTCTTGTTGAGAATCTGGCACGAGGTGCGCCCCGTGGAGCACGGCCCCCGGCTGGTGAATACCCACAACCTGAGCACGGCCGAACGGGTGTGCGGCCATGCCCAGCAGAACCAGCTCATGATTGCGCTGCTGGGCAACACGGGCCTGGGCAAGACCACGGCCCTGGAACGTTACGCCCGCCGCCCCCGCGTGTACTACGTGGCCTATGATAAGGCTATGCGCCCGAAGGACTTCTTTGCGGCCCTGCTGCAAGAAATGGGCGTTTCGTTTGCCGGTTCGGTGTATCAGATGCTGGGCCGCATTGCCGAAGAATTGAACGGCAAGAAAGCCCCGCTGGTGATTATTGACGAGGCGGGCAAACTCACCCACCAGATGTACTTGTACCTGCACAGCCTGCGAGAAAAGACGAAGCGCAATGCCGGTATCGTGCTGGCGGGGATGCCTTATTTCCAAGCCAATCTGCTGAAAGACGTGGAGCGGCAGAAGGAGGGCGCGGCCGAGTTCTACCGCCGCATCAACCTATGGGAGTCGCTGCTAAAGCCCACTACCGCCGAAAAAACGGCCGTGTGCGAAGCTCACGGCGTGACCGACACCGATACCGTGCGGGCCATGCAGCGCTACCAAGATTTCGGGAACCTGACCAATGCGCTGCTGCTGGAAAAACTTCACCTAAACAATCTGTAAGCCATGACTGAACGCGAATGGAAGAAGCTCAAGGCTGAGCTACCTAAAATGTCCCGTGAACGATTCACAGAATGGCTCAAGGGTTTACCGGCTACCCCCGAAAATTTCGGAGTGCTGCGGGCAGTGCTGGCAGAAGTTTTTGATGCTTGGGTAGATGAAGAGGAAAAACTTGCAAGTGCGACATGGGAACTGCGGTGGGAACCTAGTATCAGGATGTATCTGAGAAAGAAGCCGCGCACCTAGTCAGGCTATGAATGCTCACCCAGCTACCGCCCTGGCAACGGCTACGGCCCGCGTCCAACGCCTCGAAATTGACACGGCCGGGGTACTGGCGCAAGTCGCCACCACGGCTCTAAACACGGCCTTTTTTGCCCAGCGCCTAGCAGCCCTGCGCGGGGTTCACTGCCGCCAAATAGTGCGGTTTCAGGAGCTGCTTTCTCATTCCTCACCCGTCACCTGCTAGTCCCTTATTCCCATGATTTCCATTACCAAAGAAGGCATGAGCTTAGTTGTGCCCCTCGAAAACTTACAGGATTTGCTATTCGTGCAAATGAGTATTGCCGGGGCTATTGAGGAAGAGTGTTACTCGGATGAGCGCCGCCACCAAATGATAACGCCCGCTTTGCTTCGGGTGCTGCGGGCTAGCCTGTTCAACGAGGAACAGATGGACGCGATTGAAGCCATGTTCAAGGAAAAAGCGGGCAAGCCGAAAGCCCGCGCCGCTGCCTAATTCTTTTCATTTTCACCCGTAACCCCCTACTGTTATGAAAATGTCCATTGGTCAAAACAAACGCTTGCACGGCCTGCTGAATCAGTTAGGCTTGATGGAGCATAAGAAAGACCTAGTGTTTTTCTTCACGGCTCAGCGGTCGGAATCGTCGGCTGACTTGGAACCGCACCAAGCCCAAGCCCTGATTGAGCACCTAGCGACGCAAGCCGGGCTGCCCGGCTACACCC
>JALYUI010000532.1 GCA_030853845.1 Bacteroidota bacterium
ACCGGCAACGAGCTGGGCCGCCTCGCCAACATCGAACGCGACGCCCTGCCCACGCTAGAGCAGGTGGAGGAATTCAAAACCGAGCCGATGGTGGCTTACCTCCTCAACAAGCACCGCGACGATGCCCCGGAGCTGAAGCAGCAGCTGTTGCAACTGGGCCGCCAGCTGCTGGCCGAAGGGCGGCTGGTGGAGGCTTGGAAGGTGTTGCTTAACAACTGATGAGCAGATTTACTGACACGCAACTCACACCCTTAATTTTTGATTGGCCTACTTTGGGGTAAAGGTTACATACTGTAGGCTTTCTCCCAAAGTGAACCGGTGAAAACCAGAGTCTTTTCAGAAACTCAAGCGCCATTTAGAGAATTATTCACTTTCCCTAATTCCGCACCGCAATCAGCAGCCCTAATTCCTTGTACCGCAAATTAAATTTCTTCGCAATCATCGCATTGGTCAGCGAGCCGCGGTAGATGTAGACGCCGCTGCGGAAATGCTCGTTGGTGAACAGCACTTCGTTGATGCCACCGTGCTGGCTGATTTCCTGGAGGATGGGCGTGAAGATGTTGCTTAGGGCATTGGTGGCGGTGCGGGGCACGCATTACTTCACCACGTCGTACTTGCGAAAAAACCGCTTACTTTGGCTGGTTACCTTGCAGATTTTTGTTCGGAACGGGCCATTTCCGGCAGTTGCATGCGGATTTCTTTCAGCTCGTCGCCCGCAAACGTAAAGGTCTGGATAATGTATTCGCCGACCGGGTCCTGATTGATAAACACGTGGTAATCATTCAGGCAGCTGACATCATCGGAACTGAGGTTCTTGAAGAAAATAGCCAGAAAATCCTGCTTGCTCATGCCCACGCGCAGGCCATACGAGAGCTGCACTTTGGGTGAGGTAATCCGGGCTTTTAGCAGGGTACGCGGCAAAGAATCGAGCACCCGGCTATTTAGGCTGATAGCGAAGGGCAGGCTATTCGGCGCGGCGGTTACCAGCTCCAGCTCCGGGCCGCAGGTGGTAAAGCGCACTGGCATGAGCTTGTCGTAGAGCAACATGCTGCCGGGCCGGGAGCGCCACGTCGTCGAGTCGAGCGCGGCCAACGAGTTGGCTCCGAAGGGCATCCACGTTAGCTGCCCGCCCCAGACAAGCTTCAGCGTATCGCCCTGGTGGTCGAGGGATACCACGGCGGAGTTGCGGTGCGCCATCAGCCGGGCAAAATCGAGCTGGCAGGGCTCGCGGGGCTGACAGGCCGCCAGCCCAATGCCAGCCAATCCGCCAATCAGCGTCCCGATACAGTTTCGCAGCCTAATTTTCATCAGTTCCGCACCGCAATCAATAGCCCCAGCTCCTTATACCGTAAATTAAATTTCTTCGCAATCATGGCATTGGTCAGCGAGCCGCGGTAGATGTAGACGCCGCTGCGGAAATGCTCGTTGGTGAACAGCACCTCGTTGATACCGCCGTGCTGGCTGATTTCCTGGAGGATGGGCGTGAAGATGTTGCTCAGGGCATTGGTGGCGGTGCGGGGCACGCGTGAGGCGATGTTGGGCACGCAGTAGTGCACCACGTCGTATTTGCGGAACACGGGCTTGCTGTGGCTGGTCATCTCGCTGGTTTCGAAGCAGCCGCCCTGGTCGATACTCACGTCGATAACGATGGAGCCGGGGGCCATGCTGGCCACCATTTCCTCGGGCACCATGAAGGGAATCCGGCCGTCTTCCACGGCCAGCGCGCCGATGACTACGTCGGCCCGGCGGATTTGCTGGCTCAGCGCATACGTA
Source organism: Bacteroidota bacterium (assembly GCA_030853845.1). Lineage (GTDB taxonomy): Bacteria > Bacteroidota > Bacteroidia > Cytophagales > Hymenobacteraceae > Hymenobacter. Next base: position 1,774 of record JALYUI010000532.1, read on the forward strand.
TCCAGCGTGCTGGTATAGAGTTGCATGCCCAGGTTGTGCTTGAGGCGGCGCAGCTTGTAGAGGTGGTTGTCGAACACCTTCACCTCGGCCCCGAGGCCAGTGGCGGCGCGGGCGGCGTACTCGGCCACAGTGCCGGCCCCCAGAATAACTACCTGCGAAGGTGGCACCCCCGTGATGCCGCCCAGAATAATGCCTTTTCCCTCGTTGGAGCGGGCCAGGTATTCGGCCGCAATCAGCATCACGGTCGAGCCCGCGATTTCGCTCATGGCGCGCACCACGGGGCGGGCCCCGCTGGGGTCTTTCATCAGCTCGAAGCCAATGGCGTTGATTTTTTTACGAACGAGAGCCGAAATATAATCGGGCGTCATCGAGCCCATTTGCAGGGCCGAAATCAGCGTCTGATTCGGGTGCAGCAGCTCGATTTCCTCGAGGGTGGGCGGGGCCACTTTCAGCAGAATATCGGCCTTGAAAACTTCTTCGGTGGAGTAGGCAATCTGCGCACCGGCTTCGGAGTAGGCGTGGTCGGCGTACTTGCTGGGCTCGCCGGCCCCGGCCTCCATCACCACTTCGTGGCCGGCTGAAACGAGGTGCTGCACGGCTTCGGGCGTAAGGCCGAGGCGGTTTTCCTGGAGCGACGTTTCGCGCGGCATGCCAATGAACAGCTTGCGCTTGCGCGTTTCCACGGCCAGCATCGACTCCTGCGTGAAGTAGGCGCGGCTGGTGGCCAACGATTCGAAACCGGTAGGTAGCTGCTCGGGCATAAGGAAGAAATTAAAAATGAATAATTAAGAATTATAAATCATGACCGTTAAGCCTCGTTGCTAATTACCAAACCATCATTTCTAATTTTTAATTAATAATTTTTAATTCAACCATTCGGCTTTCGTCGGGCAAAACCTGTAGGTGAACCAGAAGGTGCGGCAGCGGCAATAAGCCCGCGACCCGGGCGGGCCATTCCACCAAACAAAGATACCCGGAATCGAAATATTCGGCGGCCCCAATCCGCCCGGCTTCAGGCTCGGAGTCAATCCGGTAGAAATCAAAATGATAGACCGGCTGGTCGCGGGCATCGCGGTACTCATTCACCAGCGCGAAGGTGGGGCTGCTCACGTCGTCTTGCACACCCAGCACCGCCCCCAGCGCCCGGATGAGCGTCGTTTTGCCCGCCCCCATCTCGCCCTCAAAAGCCACCACCGTCTGCCCCGACTCAGCAATTGCAGCAGCCAGCTGCCGGGCCGCTGCGGGC
>JALYUI010000547.1 GCA_030853845.1 Bacteroidota bacterium
ACGCAGCCTTTACCTCATTATCCCCTCGATATGCACAAGACGTTGAAACCGCTACTGCTCACCCTGACCCTGCTGCTGGCTGGCGGCCTGGCCCAAGCCCAGGCCCCGGCCGATGGCGGCCCCACCCCGGTCGCCCCCACCGCTACCCCGCTCGACGGCGGCGCTTCGCTGCTGCTGGCCGGTGGCCTGGCCTACGGCCTGCGCAAGCTGCGCCAGCGACGCCAAGCGGCCCGATAAGCGGCCTTTTGTTACTGGTATAAAGCCCCCGTTGCCTTGCGGCAATGGGGGCTTTTGCGTTCGGACCAAACCCAGAGAGTACCCATTCACTCCCGGGTTTTCTTTAGAATCGGGAGCGACGTTTGCGCCGCAACTGCGTTCAAGGCAACTATGAAGAAAATCCCCGAAGTCACCCTACTGTTCTGGGTCATGAAAATCTGCGCCACCACGCTGGGCGAAACCGCCGGCGACCAGCTGGCCCAGACCATGAAAGTGGGCTACGCCGTGAGCTCCATGATATTAATCGGGTTTTTCTTCGCCACCCTGGCCGGGCAGCTGGCCGCCAAGCGCTACATTCCGGCCCTGTACTGGGCCGTGATTCTGGCCACCAGCACGGCCGGCACCACCATGTCGGACTACATGGACCGCACCCTGGGGCTGGGCTACGCCACCGGCTCGGCCATTCTGGTGGTTATTCTGCTCGGCATTCTGGGGGCCTGGTGGCTGAGCGAGAAGTCGCTTTCGGTCAGCGACGTGCAGTCGCGTCGGGCCGAGCTGTTCTACTGGGCGGCCATTCTGTTTTCGAACACGCTGGGGACGGCCCTGGGCGACTTCCTGGCCGACGACTCGGGCCTGGGCTTCGGCGGCGGGGCGCTGGTTATTGGTGCCGCGCTGGCCGTGGTGGTGGCGCTGTACTACTTCACCAGCCTGTCGCGGGTGCTGCTGTTCTGGGTGGCATTTGTGCTCACCCGGCCGTTTGGGGCCACGTTTGGCGACCTGCTCACCAAGCCCGTGGCGAAGAACGGGCTGGGCTTCGGCACCCAGGGCTCGTCGCTCATTCTGCTGGGCCTGCTGGTGGCGCTGGTGGTGTACGACACCGTGCGCCAGCGGCGGTTGGCCACGGCCAAGGCTCCCGTGGTGTAGGCAGCAATTGCCTAAACAAGAAAGCCGCCGGTTTGAATGACCGGCGGCTTTCTTGTTTTCAGTATTTTCTCAATGCTACAGCTCCGCGCCCGGCTGCACGGTGCCCGCATCCACGGCGTGCAGGAACTTGAGGAGGCCGGTGAAGTAGGTTTGCTGGTCGTCGTACATGCTCATGTGGCTACCCTGGGGGCAGATGAGGGAGTTGCCACGCTGCACCTTGGTGGCAATCATGCGCATGTGGGCGGGGTCCATGGTATCGTACTTGCCGCCAATGCTGAGCACGGGCACGCGCAGCTTGGGCAGGTCGGGCACGCGGTTCCAATTGGTGAGCTTGCCCGAAATTCCGAACTCGCTCGGCCCCTGCATGGTCACGTACAGCGACTGGTTGATTTTGCCCAGCGCACGGGTCACGGGCTCGGGGTTAGGCACGATGCGGCACAGGTGCTCGGCGTAGAAATTGGGTTCGAGCAGGCCCATGTAGCGGGGATTGCCGAAGTCCTTTTTCGCCTCGATGGCCCGGATTTCTTTCAGCACCTCGGGCTTCAGCTGCTTGGCCAGCACCTCGTCGGCGTATTTGCCATAGGCCGGGCAGCTCATCATCATGTTCGAAATAATGAGGCCCTTGAGGTGCTGCTGGTACTTGAAGGCATACTCGGCGGCCAGGATGCCGCCCCAGCTGTGGCCCAGCAGGTAGAAGTTCGAGCTGTCCAGCTTCAGGGCCTGGCGCACCTGCTCCACTTCTTCCACGTAGCGCGGCAGGCTCCACATGGAAGTATCACGGGGGTTATCCGAATTGCCGCAGCCCAGCTGGTCGTAGTAAATGAATTCGATGCCCTCCTTCGGCAGGAAGTTTTCGAAGCACTCGAAATACTCGTGCGTGGCCCCCGGCCCGCCATTGAGCAGCAGCACCTTGATTTTGGGGCTATTGCCAAACTGCTTGGTCCAGACGTTAAATTTCCCCTTGGGCGTGCTGATGGGGATAACGCGCACGTTGCCGTCCTGCACCCCGGTTTCGGGGTTTTCGAAGTAGCTGGCCAGGGTGGCCGCGCCGGGCTTGGTGGCGGCGGTTTCGGACGGGGCGGGCTGGCTACAGCCGGCCAGCAGCACGCCGGCCAGGGCAGTCAGAGTAAGCAGGGCTTTCATCAGGAACAGGAAAAAGGCAGGTCGATTTCGCTGTAAAAGAACGTCCTGCCGGGCATATTACCCGGCAGGACATTCTTTCCTGCTTACAAATATTCCCGTACGCTGGTCGGCGCACCGCCGCAACGCTAGCCGCTGCCGATGGCCAGCAGCCCCAGCACGCCCAGCGCGTAGAGCACGAGCACCGCCAGCGAATCGAGCCCCATGCGCGCCACCTGCTTTTTGGGGCGCAGAATGAGGCCGAAGATGTACACGCCGGTGAGCAGGATGCCCAGGCCGGTGAGGTAGATATCGAGCTTGCTGGCCAGCGGCAGCACCGCTTTGCCCGACACCACCCCGGCCACCAGCAGCAGCACCGGCAGGAAGGCATTACCACCGAAAATGTCGCTGATGGCCAGCTCATAGTCTTTGGCCTTTACCGCCGCCAGGCCCGTCGACACTTCGGGCAGGGCCGTGGCTGCCGCCAGCACCGTGGCCCCAAACACCGCGCCACCCATGCCCATCTGCGTGGCCAGCGCCTCGCCGCTGCGCTCCAGCAGCACACCCGCCACCAGCGTTACCACGGCCGCCGCCCCAAATATCAGCGCCACGCGCAGCGTGCTGGGCCGGGGTTTCGGCGGCGAGTCCGCCGTGGTTTTCGGTGGCCGGCCCTGGTTCTGGTTCTGAAACGTTTTCGAGCTGCTGCCCGCGTGCTGTTTCACCTCCCACGGCAGGCCCTTTTGGCTCCGCCCGATAAGCCACACGCCCAGCACCCACAGCAGCACAATGAGGAAGCCGGCCGGCGTTACCCCACCCAGCTGTATCGACTTGGGCAACTGGCTCCCCAGCACGGCCACCGCCAGCACCGCCGCTACCAGCGTGGCTTCCAGCACCGGTAGCAGCGAGCCCACCTGGCGCGTGAGGGTGCCCTGCCGGCCCAGCCCGAACACGTCGAGCACCACCAGCACCACCGTTTGCATGGCAATGCCGCCCAGAATATTACCCACCGCCACCGCCACCTGCCCGCTCATCGAGGCACTGACGGTAATGGCAATTTCGGGCAGGTTGGTGACGATGGCCAGCACAATAATGCCGCCCAGGGCCTGGCCCAGCCCGATGCGCTTCGACAGCACATCCGTAGCCCGGGAAACGTAGATGCCCGCCACCCAGATGGCCCCGGCCGACACCGCGAAAATACCCGCCAGGAGTAGCGGAGACAAATGAGCGAACATCGCGGCAGCTAGGATGAATTGGAGGTTTTAGGGCAGGAGATTAGAACGGCTCTAGCCGCTGTAGCCGCCGCCGCTTTCGGGCGTGGTGGCGCTGCCGCCGGGCTCCGCGTTCAGGGGGTCGTGGGTGTCGAGGTCGAGGTGGCTGTAGTCGGGCGCGCCGTTGCCGGCCGGCTGCGGGGCTTCGTTGAAAGTGCGCTCGATATCGGTCATGTCGAACTCCTCGACCGGCGTGCCGAAGCTCACCTTGGCCGTGATGCGGTACTCCACAATGCGGTTGTCGCGCACCTTGCAGCTCTGGTCCTTCACGTAGATGGAGGTGATATTGGGCACCGAGCTGCTCAGGGTTTGTACCGCCCGCTGGAGGGCATCTTCGAAGCTTTTATCCGACGAGGCCAGAATTTCAATTACTTGCTTGATGGAGGACATGTTTGTTAAGTATTGGGGGTTGGGTTTAAAAGAACGTCATGCTGAGCTTGTCGAAGCATCTCTACCGCAGTAGTAATCCATTCAATTACACCGAAGCGGTAGAGATGCTTCACTACGTTCAGCTGACGTTCAGAAAGCTTGTTCAATATCAATTGCGACGAAGCGGTAGAGATGCTTCACTGCGCTCAGCATGACGTTCCGGGTAGCTGCTGCAGCCCCGAGGCCGCGCCCGCCCGCTACGGCTATCTGTACGTGGGAAGCCCATCGGCGGCTATTTCGGCCGACGCACCAGCCACACTTCGGCTCCGACGTACTTTTGCACCGCGCGGCCTCTCCCGTTGGCTTATTGCCTAATCGGCATACTGGCCCGGCAGCGCTTCAACTCATCACCACATCAGCACATCACCTAATGGCTTTCCGCACCGAAAAGGATACCATGGGCACCGTTCAGGTGCCGGCCACCGCCTACTGGGGCGCCCAGACTCAGCGTAGCATCGAGAACTTCCCCATTGCCCAGGACATCAATAAGATGCCCAAGGAAATCATCGCCGCCTTCGCCTACCTCAAGAAGGCCGCCGCCCTCACCAACCGCGACGCCGGCATTCTGTCCGCCGATAAAGCCGCGCTCATCGGCCAGGTGGCCGACGAGATTCTGGCCGGCAAGCTCGCCGACTCGTTTCCGCTGGTGGTATGGCAGACTGGTTCGGGCACGCAGTCTAACATGAATGTGAACGAGGTAATTGCCTACCGCGGCCATGTGCTGCAGGGCGGCCAGCTGACAGACGAGAAGAAGGTGCTGGCACCCAACGACGACGTGAACAAGTCGCAGAGCAGCAACGACACCTTCCCGACGGCCATGCACATCGCGGCCTACAAAATCCTGATGGAAACCACCATCCCGGGCATCGAGAAGCTGCGCGACACGCTCAAAGCCAAGAGCAAGAAGTTCATGCACATCGTGAAAATCGGCCGCACGCACTTCATGGATGCCACGCCGCTCACGCTGGGCCAGGAGTTTTCGGGCTACGTGTCGCAGCTCGACCACGGCCTGCGCGCCATCCGCAACACGCTGGCCCACCTGAGCGAGCTGGCCCTGGGCGGCACGGCCGTGGGCACGGGCATCAATACGCCCCCCGATTACGCCGTGAACGTGGCCAAACACATTGCCGAGCTGACGGGCCTGCCCTTCATCACGGCCGAAAACAAGTTTGAGGCCCTGGCCGCCCACGATGCCATCGTGGAAGCTCACGGCGCACTGAAAACCGTGGCCGTGAGCTTAATGAAAATTGCCAACGACATCCGCATGCTCAGCTCGGGGCCGCGCGCGGGCATCGGCGAAATCGATATTCCCGACAACGAGCCCGGCTCCAGCATCATGCCCGGCAAGGTGAACCCCACCCAGTGCGAAGCCATGACGATGGTATCGGCCCAGGTGATGGGCAACGACGTAGCCATCACCGTGGGCGGCTCGATGGGCCACTTCGAGCTGAACGTGTTCAAGCCCATGATGATTTACAACTTCCTGCACTCGGCCCGCCTGCTCGGCGACGTGTGCGTGAGCTTCAACGACAAGTGCGCCGTGGGCATCACACCCATCAAGGCCAACATCAAAAAGCACGTCGACTCGTCGCTGATGCTCGTCACGGCCCTCAACCCGCACATCGGCTACTACAAAGCCGCCGAAATTGCCCAGACGGCCCACAAAAACGGCTCGACCCTGAAGGAAACCGCTGTCGACCTGGGCTACGTCACCGACTCGCAGTTCGACGAGTGGATGAAGCCTGAGGAGATGGTGGGCGAGGTGAAGTAAGTCAGCCCAAAGATTCTACCCGTCATGCAGAGCGCAGCGAAGCATCCTGCCCGCAGTAGTAAAATCGATTACTTGCTGCGGGC
>JALYUI010000549.1 GCA_030853845.1 Bacteroidota bacterium
GCCCAGGCCCAGACGCCGCCCCCGCCACCTGCTGCCCCCCTCAGCCCGCAGCCGGGTGCCCCGGCCCCGGCCGGCCCCTGGACGCTGCAATCGGCTGTCGACTACTCGCTGACCCACAATCTGACAGTGCGGGCCAGCGAGCTCACCTCCGAGCAGCAGCAGGCCCAGCAGCGCCTCAACCGCGCCGCCCTACTGCCCACGCTGGGCCTTAATGGCACGCAGGGCTTCAACTTCGGTACCAACCGCGACCCCTTCACCAACCAGTTTCAGCAGCTGAACGTGCGGTCCAACAACTTCACGCTGTCGGGGCAGGCCACGTTGTTTGCGGGCTTCCAGCTGCGCAATACCATTAAGCAGGGCGTGCTCGATGCCGAGGCGGCGCATTTCGATGTGGAGAAAGCCCGCAACGACCTTTCGCTGAACGTGGCCTCGTCGTTTTTGCAGCTGCTGCTGGCCCAGGAGCTCATTCGGGCTTCGGAAGCGCGCATGGGCACGGTGCAGGCCCAGGTAGCCCGCAGCGAAAAGCTGCTGAAGGCCGGGGCCGTAGCCGAGGGCAACCTGCTCGACAGCCGCGCCCAGCTCGCCGGCGAGGAGCGCACGCTCGTGACGGCCCAGAACCAGCTGGCTCTGGCTCAGCTGTCCCTGGTGCAGCTGCTCAACCTCGACCCGGCCACGGCCGCCCGCTTCGAGGTGGTGGCCCCCACGCTGCCCGACCCCGGTACGATGGCGCCCGCCACCGATGCGCTCGACCCCAATGCCACCTTTGCGATGGCTCGCCAGCGCCAGCCCGAAATCAAGGCGGCCGAGCTGCGGGTGCACAGTGCCGAACGTGGGCTGGAAATCGCCCGGGGCAGTTTCTATCCGCGCCTGACGGTGGCCGCCGGTGTGCAGACTGGTTTTTCGTCGGTGCGCAACCAAACCGTTCGCACGAGTACCGACCTGGTACGGGTGCCAATCTTTCAGCCCGACCTGGGTTCGCCCACCGGCTACGCGCCGTCCACCTACTTTGCCCTGACCCCGCAAAGCAGTTTTGAAACGCTGCCTTACAAGTTTCTCGACCAACTCGCTGACAACCGCGGTGAGTTTGTGCAGTTCAGTTTGAACGTGCCCATTCTCAATGGCCTGCAAACCCGTGTGGGTGTGCAGCGTGCTCAGATAAACGTGCAGCAGGCGGCCCTGCGCTCCGAGCAGGTGCAGCTACAGCTGCGGCAGACCATTCAGCAGAGCTACGCCGATGCCCTGGCCGCCCAGCGCCGCTACGCCGCCAGCTCCCGTCAGGTCGACGCCCTGAATCTGGCCTTTCACAATGCCGAAATCCGCTTCAATAACGGCCTGCTCAACGGCACCGATTTCAACATTGCCCGCAACAACCTCACGGCCGCCGAGTCGGATATGATTCAGGCCAAGTACGAATTCTTCTTCCGCCTCAAGGTACTCGACTTCTACCAGGGCAAACCGCTTACTCTCTAATCATTTAACAACTAACATTTATCATTTAACAGGCCAGCGCCAAATGCGTGAGCAATTGCGAGGGTGTTAAATGTGAATTGATAAATGTTAAATGGAATACCATGAACAACAACCGATTACTGTATTCGCTGCTGGCTGCGGTCGTGGTGCTGATTGCGGGCTATACGCTGGCCAAGAAAAAAGGCTGGGTGGGCAAGCCCGATGGCGTAGAAGTGCTGGTGGCCAAGGCCGCGCCGGCTACCATTGTCGAGAAAGTGAGTGCCTCGGGCAAGGTGCAGCCCGAAACGGAGGTGAAAATTTCGCCCGACGTGTCGGGCGAAATCATCGAACTCTACGTGCAGGAAGGCGACTCGGTGCGCAAGGGCCAGCTGCTGCTACGCATCCGGCCCGACAACTACCAGGCCCAGGTGAACGTGCAGAGCGCCCAGGTGGGCACCCAGCGCGCCAACGTGGGGCAGGCCCAGGCGCGCCTACAGCAGCTCACGGCCTCGGCCAAGCAAACCGAGCTGAGCTACCGCCGCAATGCTTCGCTGTTTAAGCAAAAGGTGATTTCGCAAGCCGACTACGAGGCCAGCCAGGCCGCCTACAATGCCTCGCAGGAAGAGTTGAATAGTGCCCGCCAGCAAATAAAGGCCGCCCAGAGCACCGTGGGCGCGGCTTCGGCTTCGCTGGTGGAAGCCCGCAAAAACCTCAATAAAACCACCATTTATGCCCCGGTGAGCGGCACAGTGAGCAAGCTAAACGTGAAGCGCGGCGAGCGCGTGGTGGGCACCACCCAGATGGCTGGTACCGAGATTATGCGCATTGCCAACCTGCACAACATGGAAGTGCGCGTGAATGTGAATGAGAACGATGTGAACAACGTGAGTATTGGCGACTCGGTGGAAGTGGACGTGGATGCGTATTCGACCCGCAACCTAAAGTTTATCGGCCTCGTCACCAACATTGCCAATACGGCCAAGGATGCCCTCACGGCCGAAGCCGTGACCGAGTTTGAGGTGCGCATCCGGCTGCTGCCCGAGAGCTACCAGAGCCTGTTGCGCCGCGTGAATGGCCGCACCATCGTGCCGTTTCGCCCGGGCATGACGGCCTCGGTCGACATCATCACCGAGCGCAAGCCGGGCGTGCTGAGCGTGCCGCTGGCCGCCGTAACGACCCGTTCGGACTCGGCCAGCACCAAGGACGTCAATGGCCCGGGCGGCGCGCCGGGTGGGTCGTCGCGCTCCGGGTCGGCCACCGCCATCGACCCGGCCAAGGCCGAAAAGGTGCAGATTCAGGAAGTGGTTTTTGTCGTGAAAGACGGCAAGGCCGTACTCACCCCCGTGAAAACCGGCATCAGCGACTTCCAGAACATTGAGATACTGAGCGGCGTGCCGGCCGGCGCTATGGTGGTGAGCGGGCCGTTCCGGGCCGTAGCCAAGCAGCTTAAGGACGGCGCGGTGGTCGATATCAAAGACCTGAAAACGCTGAACAAGGAAGCGCTGAAGGAGGAGCCCGACGCGACTAAGTAATTCATTGGAATGGCCTGACGACTATAGAACGTCATGCTGAGCGCAGCCGAAGCATCTCTACCGCCGCAGTAATCCACTAATTAGGGGTTAGTATTGCGGTAGTGATGTTTCACTGCGTTCAGCATGACGTTTCAACTTTCCTTTCTTTAGCTCCTTCACTTCCCCTTCCTAATAAATCTCACCTACTTGGAAAAAATTGCCATGCTTGGCGGCGGCTCCTGGGCTACTGCTCTCACCAAAATTCTGTCGGAAAACGGCGCGCGCGTCGATTGGTGGCTGCGTTCGAAAGACGACGTGCAGCACCTGCTACGCACCCGCCACAACCCCCGCTACCTATCGGCCGTGCAGTTCGACCTGGGTCGCGTTTTCCCGACCACCAACCTGGAAGAGGCCGTGGCCGAAGCCGATTGGCTGGTGCTGGCGGTGCCGGCCGCTTTCGTGCAGCCCGTGCTCGACAAGCTTGACCGCGACTCCTTCAAGCACAAGCGCGTGATTTCGGCCATCAAGGGCATGATTCCCAACAAAAACCAGCTCGTAACCGACTACGTGGCCGAGCGGTTCCGACTGCCGCACACCCGCCTGGGTGTGATTGCCGGCCCCTGCCACGCCGAAGAAGTGGCCCTCGAAAAGCAGAGCTACCTCACCATCGGCTCGCCCGATGCGGGCCTGGGCGAAGACTTCTCGGAACTGCTGCGCAACCGCTACGTGCGCGCCCATCCGGCCCAGGACCTCGACGGCATCGAATACTGCGCCGTGATGAAAAATATCATTGCCCTCACCGGTGGCATCGCCCACGGCGTGGGCTACGGCGACAATTTCCTGGCCGTGCTGGTGAGCAATGCCGTGCAGGAAATCCGCCGCTTTCTGCAAGCCATCAGCCCGCAGCCGCGCGATTTGTCGGCCTCGGCCTACCTCGGCGATTTGCTGGTGACGGCCTACTCGCAGTTCTCGCGCAACCGCACCTTCGGCAGTATGGTGGGCCGGGGCTATTCGGTGAAGTCGGCCCAGCTGGAAATGAATATGGTGGCCGAGGGCTACTACGCCGTGAAGTCGATTCACGAGCTCAACAAGAAGCTCAGGGTGAATATGCCGATTACGGAAGCGGCCTATAATATTTTGTACGAGCGCATCGCGCCGGCCGTGGAGATGGAGCTGCTGAAGGAGAAGCTGCGGTGATTATTCTGCTTGACTTTGATGGGGTATTGATAACGACTCCGGGATGGAAGCCAGTTGAGCAGCACGCCGACGGATTTTTGAAATTTAATCCAGTAGCAACCCGTAATCTGATTCGCCTCACAGAAGCAACCCTGGCGGCATTTGTGCTGACCACGACTCATCGAATTTCTTATTCTGCGTCCGAGTGGCAGGCTATTTTCAACGGCCGGGGTATTTTCCCTTCTGCTATTTCCAAAATTAACGCAGCTGCTTCAGTTGCGGAAGTTTCGGGCCGGGCATCGGAAATCGCCGCGTGGGTAGCTACCCAGGTAGCTGGGATAAACTACGTGGTGCTTGATGATGACCTTTCGCTGAATGGATTGCCTGAATTCATCAAAAGGAGATGTGTCCTGACTAAGCCACTCATCGGACTTGATGCAGATTCTACGGAGAAAGCTTTGAGTTTATTACAGGATTATTCTGCCTGATAATTTATCGAGTAGTTCCATGAAAGTAGTCGGCTTCACCTTCGTTCGCAACACTTTAAAATTCGACTACCCCGTTGTCGAAAGCATTCATTCGCTGCTTCCGCTGTGCGATGAGGTGGTAGTGGCCGTGGGCAAGTCGGAGGACGGCACGCTGGCGCTGATTCAGGGCCTGGCCTCGCCCAAAATCCGCATTATCGAAACCGTGTGGGACGACTCGCTGCGGGAGGGCGGCCGGGTGCTGGCCGTGGAAACCGACAAGGCCCTGGCCGCCGTGCCCGCCGATGCCGACTGGGCCATCTACCTGCAAGCCGACGAGGTGCTGCACGAAGCCGACTACCCGGCCATCCGGGCCGGCATGGCGCGCTGGCAAAATGACCAATCGGTGGAAGGGCTGCTGCTCAACTACCGCCACTTCTATGGCTCCTACGACTACGTGGGCGACTCTTACCGCTGGTACCGCCGCGAAATCCGCATCGTGCGGCCCGGCATCGGGGTGTATTCGTACCGCGACGCGCAGGGCTTCCGCCGCCGCGGCGACCACAAGCTGCGGGTGAAGCTGCTGGAAGCTACCGTGCACCACTATGGTTGGGTGAAGCCCCCGGCCGCCATGCAGCGCAAGCAGGAAACCTTCAACAAGCTCTGGCATACCGACGACTGGGTGGCCCAACACGTGGCCCTGGCCGAGGAGTTTGACTACCGCCAGGTCGATTCGCTGCAACGCTTTGCCGGCGCGCACCCGGCGGTGATGGCCGACCGGCTGCAAGCCCAAAGCTGGCAGTTCGACCACGACCTGCGCTTTAACCGCCACCGCTTCAAAGACCGTTTCAAACAAGCTCTGGAGCGACTCACCGGTTACCGCCTGGGCGAGTACCGCAATTACCGGCTGATTTAGGTACCAATACTCGACGTGTGGTGCTGAACGCAGTGAAGCATGACGTTCTAATCTATCATTAAACCACAAAATGGACATATCCGCCTGGCTTCCCCTGGCCCTGCTCACGGCGCTGTGCCTGGCGGGCTACAACTTTTTTATCAAGCTTTCAGCCGATGAGCTAGCGCCCGCGCTCGGGGCAGTGGTGTTGCAGGTAGTGGCCGCCCTGCTCGGTGCGCTATGGCTGCTGAAAATGCGTTGGCAGGGCCAGTCGCTGGGGTTTTCGGGGAAGGGCTTGGGGCTGGCCGCGTTGGCGGGCCTGGGCGTGGGCGTGGCCGAAATTCTGACATTCGTGCTCTACCAGCGGGGGCTGCCGGCTTCGGTGGGCACGCCGGTTATCGTGGGCGGCTCGGTGCTGCTTACTGCGGTGCTTGGCGCGGTGGTGCTGCGCGAAAGCCTCTCGCTGGGGCAGGCCAGCGGGCTGCTCTTCATCGTGGCAGGAATTGCGCTGCTGGCTCGCGGGCACTAGGCTGCTAGTGGTACCAGGCCTGGCTGGCCAGGCCGAAGTTCGCCGGCACCTCATAAATGTCAACTTCCGCATTATGGTAGGCGGGCGCGAAGGGAAACTCGGGCTGGAAGTAACCGCGTCGGTTCGGGAAGGCCACCACGTAGCGGTAGGGCACGTGGGGCTGCTGCTGATAGTCGAAGCGCCAGGGGCGTTGCTGCTGCTGGGTATGGGCATAGAACCGAAAGAACAGGTTGTGGGTCGGCTCCGGAATGAGGATGGGGCCGGCCGGGTGCCGGGCCAGCCACTCCAGGCCCGTCCGGTAAGCGCCGTTGGTGGCGCGCGCGGTGGGGTTCACGCGCACTACGCTATAGGCCTGGTAAATTCCATACAGGCCCACGCCGATGGCCAGCAGCCGCCAGGCCCAGGCAAACCGGACCCGGGGCCAGCGGCGCAACGCCCATTCCAGCGCAAAACCCGCCAGGATGAACAGAAAAATGCCCTTGTACAGCAGCACCCGCTCGGGCGGATACACGCGCTGGGCGGCCGCCACGACGTAAGGAAAAACCATAAACCACAGGCAGGGACCGAGCAGGCGGTGCAGCCGGCTGGCCTCCAGCGCCGGCATTTTGCCCTGGCGAGCGGCCTGCCAGGCGCGGGCGAACACCAGCAGGACCCCAATGGCCACCAAACTGCCTAAGGTGCGCTGCCCGGCCAGAAAGCCTTCCGAATGCCACAGAAAGGCCGGAAATCCGCGCAGGAAATCGGCCGGCCGCAATGCGGCCACAAACCCGTTGCCGGCCAGCTGGCCCAGGCCCGAAACCAGTAGCAGCGGGGCGTAAAGCGCCCCCGCAGCCAGGGCCAGCAGCAGGCCGCCGGCCACCGTGGTCATCAGCTGGGGCCAGGCTTTGGCAAGCGCCTGCCGCAACACGAGCCATGCGCCGGCCGAAGCTACCACGTAGGCAAAGGTCGGTACGGTGTAGAGCCCCAACGCGCCAGCAAGGGTGAATACCAGCCACGCCGCCCGTATCCGCCCGCCGGGCCGCAGGATTTCCAGCATCGAAAAAAACAGGGCTGCCGTGCCGGCAATCAATAGCCAGTAGCCCCGCCCCACGCCGGCGTGGTACCAGCTCAGCTGCAGCCCGCTGAAAAGCGCGACGGCCACCAGCGCCACCCGAAAGCCCGCCAGGCGCAGCAGCCCCAGAAACCAGCCGATGCTGGCCGCAGTGCTGATGAGCAGCACGGGCAGCCGCATACTCCACCAGAAACCGGGGTTGACCTGGTAGAAAAGCCAGGCAATGGTGTTGGAAAAAACGTGGTTGTTGGGCAGGGGATAGTAGGCACTGGTGGCTAAGAGTCCTTTACTCACGAACAGCTCGTACGACACAGCATCATCGTATTCGGGATTGGCCAGGCTGAAATAGAGCCGGCCAAGCGTGAAGCCGATTAATGCCCAACTGGCTCCGTTGCGTTGGCCAGGTGTGCACGCCCGCCATTTTTGCCTCAAGTCGTGCCTGATGCTGCGCAGCTCCAGCCAGGTGCCACGGGCTTCGCGCCGGCCGGCGGGGCGGCTCATTATCAGCAGGAATAGCCCGGCCATCACCGTAGCGCTTATTGCCAGCCCCCGCTGCACTTGTGCGTACTCGGCGGCCGAGACGACGCGGGTGCGCCATTTGTAGAAAGGAAACAGGTCGTTGAGCGGCTGCACGGCACTCCAACTGGCGCTGGCCAGCACCACGGCCGCCCAGCCCAGGCAACCGCCCAGTAGCCCCGTGCCCAGCAAAGCCAGAAACGTAGCGGGGAAGGCGTGGCCGGAAGAAGTTTCCGCGCGGTCGAATCGCATTGCTTTCAGATTTAAAACTGTCCGTTTGGCGGACGTTACTGGTACCAGGCTATTTTGACCTTTGCTTTCCTGACAAAAAGTTGATGTACCGTTGATGTTGCCCGGCCTTTCATTTCGCTAAAAACCAATATTGCTCGGGTCGGGGCGTGGATGGTGAGTCGGTGTCGAGGCGGTAAATATCCACTTCGCTGTTGTGGAAAGCGGGGGCAAACGGCAGGCGGGGCTGAAAATAGCCGCGCTGATTGGGAAAGCAAACCACGTAGCGGTAGATGGCCCCGGGCCGGGGTTGGGCTTCGGGCTGCCAGGGCCAGGCCGGGTGTTCGCTGCGCAGGTACAGGCTGAGGTAAATTTTGTGCGTGGGCTCGGGTACCAGCGCCGCACCGGGGAGCTGCCTGCTCAGCCAACTGGCCGCGGCCCGAAAAGCCGCATTGTTGCGCAGGGGCGCACTATTGTCGCGGGCGTGGCACCACAGCTGGTAGCCCAGCCACAGCCCGCCCACCAGCACCAGTATCGGCCGTAGCCAGCCCCTGCGGCGCACCGGGCTTTGGCGCAACAGCCATTCTACCAGCAACGCGAGCAGGGCATACAGAAAAAAAGCCTTGTAGAACAGCGTGCGCCCCGGGGCCAGCACCCGCAGCACCAGCATTATCAGGTAAGGTGCCGCCATAAACCAGAGGGCCGGCCAGCCCGTTCGCAGCCAGGGCAATGCCAGCCCGGTGGGCAATAGGCTTCGACTGCTACTTCGCAACAGGAGCACCGTGGCAATTGCCGCCATGAGCACCAGGCTGGCCCCCAGGCGCATTTGCCCGGCCAGAAAGCCTTCTGTTTCCCACCAATAGGAGGGGAGCCCCCGTAAAATCTCACCGAGCGGGCGCGGGGCCACAAACCCATTGCCTGCCAGCTTGTCCAGGCCCGATACCAGCAACAGGGGCGCGTATGCCAGCCAGCTACCTAAGCACAGCAGGCCCACCGCCGCCGCCAATGCTCCCAACGCGCGCCAGTTGCCCTTGCGCAGCCATTGCCAGCCCAGCCAACTCATGGCCGAGCCAAGCACCAGCGCAAACGTAGGTACTGCCCACATTCCGCCAATTCCGCCCAGCACCAGCGCCAGCCATGCCCGGCGGGGCCGGTTCGAGTCCCGGCTCAGGGTAAGCGTAGCGAAAAATACCAGCGCCGCTCCGCCGGCTACCAGCCAATACCCGCGGCCCGTGGCGGCATGGTACAGGCCCAGCTGGCTCAGACTGGCCAGCAAAGTGGCCAGTAATGCTGCCCGTGCCGAATATTTTTCGCGCAGCCAACCCGCGTACCACAGCACGGTGGCGGCCGTGGCCCCCAGCAGCACCGGTAGCCGGATACTCCACCAGAAGCCCGCGCTGGCCTGAAAAAACAGCCATGCCAGCAGGTTCTCCAGCACATGGTTGTTGGGCAGGGGATAATAGGCACCCACGGCCAGCAGGCCCCGGCTCACGAACAGCGAGTAGGAAGCCCCGTCGTCATAAGGCGGCGTGATGGCCGGCAAACTCAGCATCAGGCGCAGCAGCGTGAGGCCGGCCAGGGTGAGCAGGGCTGCCCGTCGCCGCGACGGGCGCAACCCGGCCCAGGCTGCCCGGTAGCCTTCGGGTTGCCGATGGAATTCGGTTCGTAAGGCACGCAGCTCATTGCGGCCCAGCTCCAGCTGCGCGAACAACAGGCCGGCCACCGCGACCAGTGCGGAGCAGCCCGCCAGGCACTGGCCCACCGTGTGCACCGTGGCAATACTTATCGGTCGAATCTGCCAGTGGTAAAATGGAAATATAGAGTTCAGTGCAGCCAGGTCCCTTGCAGTCGCGGCTAGCAGTACGGCCGCAGCATAGGCACTCAGCAGCCCGGTAATAACCGCACCGAGGAGCAGAAAAAATCCGGCCGTTGGCTGCCTGCTGAGCCACGCCGCAGGCGTTGTGTGGCTGGTGCTCGATTCAGCAGCAGCCATCCCGGGGCTCAGGACGCAGCGGGAGCCGGCAAGGCACCCAGCTTTTCGAGCTCGGCCCACACCCGGTGCGTGGGCAGCCCCATTACGTTGAAGTAGGAGCCTTCAAGCCGGTCGATGGCCGCCATACCCAGCCAGTCCTGCGCGCCGTAGGCTCCGGCCTTGTCGTAGGGCTGGCAGGTCTCGATGTAGTGGTCGATTTCGGCCGGCCGCAATGGGCGGAAGTGCACGGTGGTACAGTCCGAGAACACCACCTGCCGGCCGTCGCCCGTCCGCAGGCATACGCCCGTGTACACCTCGTGGCTGCGGCCCTGCAGGCGGCCCAGCATGGCCTGGGCCTCGGCCCGGTCGGCGGGTTTGTTCAGCACGTCGTCGTCGAGGCACACGATGGTGTCGGCAGTCAGCACCAGCTCATCGCAGGCCAAGCCCGGCACGTAGGCTGCTGCTTTATGGGCGGCCAGAAACTCGGCTACTTCGGCCCGGCGCAGACGGGCCGGAAATTCCTCATCCACTGCCAGCAAGCGGATTTCAAACGACAGCCCCAGGGCGGCCAGCAGCTGGTGGCGGCGCGGGGAATTGGAGGCCAGAATTATTTTCAAAACGAAATAACTAGTGCTGAAAGAATTCGAGCAGGGAGTTCCCGGCCTCCTCATCAGCAATGCTGCTGAAGAGAAAGCCACCAATGGTTTTGGGATAGAAAAACGTCGATTTTGGTGGCATTACCGCCCCGGAATGGCACACCGACTCCACTTCGGCCATGCTCACCTCGTTT
>JALYUI010000566.1 GCA_030853845.1 Bacteroidota bacterium
GTATAGCGGCAGCCACGGCCGTTGCGCCCACGAGATGATTTTGGAGTGCCGCCACTTCAAAAAGGCTGGTATCGAAGTTGAGGACATTGCCAAGCGGTTGATGGACTACAACTTCCACGCGCCCACCGTGAGCTTCCCCGTGGCCGGCACGCTGATGATTGAGCCCACCGAAAGCGAAAGCAAAGCCGAGCTCGACCGCTTCTGCGATGCCATGATTTCCATTCGCAAGGAAATCGCCGACGTGGAATCGGGCAAAGCCGATGCCAAGGACAATGTATTGAAGCACGCTCCGCACACCGCTGCCGCCGTGCTCACGCACGAGTGGACGCGCCCCTACACCCGCGAGCAGGCCGTGTTCCCGATGGAGTACGTGCGCGCCAACAAGTTCTGGCCCAGCGTGGCCCGCATCGACTCGGCCTACGGCGACCGCAACCTGATTTGCAGCTGCACGCCCATCGAAGAGTACACCGACCAACCGGAGGAAATGGTACAGGCCGACAAAGGCCCGTCGTACTAAGCAGCTACTGCCTCCAAGCAAAGAGCCCGATTCAGTGAATCGGGCTCTTTGCTTGAAGGTTAATCAACAAAGGCTGAAATCCGAAGTCTAACGGCGCTTCTTACGATTGCCGCGCTCGTTGCCGCGCTCGCCAAAGCAGCGGCGGTCCATGTAGCCCATTTGGCTCTGGCCACCTTTGCTGAGGCGCACGCGCACGAAGTAGGCGTTGATGGTGTCGGTGACCTGTACCTCGTTGCCGGTAGTAGTTTGAGCCAATACTGCCGACGTTTTGGTCATGCCATCGTACACGGGGCAGTCGACAATGGTATTGTAGGCTACGGGGGTGCGCTCAGTACCGTTTTTATTGAGTTCGTCGCGGGTGGAGCTACACGCCGAAATCAGCCCGGCAGCGGCTACCAGAAGTAAGGCAGTACTTTTCATTGACGAAAAAGGAATCAGGAATAAATAGATTTCGAGGGGGTAAGGTAGGGCAAAATCCCGTTAAGTCAATATTATTCAGGCTTCCGTCAATTCTATCGAAATCTTTTTTCGCTGACTGGAAATGCGGAACGCCCCCTTATCGATTTTCGTTAGTACACTAACCGACTAATTTCGCGCGTTAACCTGGCAGAAACTATTGGTTAGCCGTTTTTCTCCGTCCAAATCCAATTTTAATCTTTATGAATCGCATCATCCAATTTCTGGCTCGTCCGGTGGCGGTGGCTATCACGGGGCTGGTGCTGTTACTGGGGCCAACGGGCTGCGCACTTTCCTCGCGCGTGGGCGTGACCAACGACTTCGACCATGCCGTGAATTTCCGGGCTTATAAAACCTGGGCCTGGTATCCGCAGCAGCCCAAAGATGTGGAGGGCGGCCCCGCCAAGAGCTACGAGTCTTTCCTCGATAAGCGCATGCGAGCCGCGGTATCGGCCGAGCTGGCCGCCAAGGGCCTGACGGAAGTCAGTGCTAGCCCCGACATCTACGTGGCTTACAGTGCCCGGGTCGAAGACAAGCAGCAGGTGTCGCCCGGCTACGGCTACCCGTACGGGTATGGCTACGGCGGCGGCTATTATGGCCGGGGCTATTCGCCCGTTACGCAGTACAAGGCCGGCACCGTGGTTATCGACATTGTCGATGCCAGCCGCAAGCAACTGGCCTGGCGTGGCACCGGGCAGGCTCAAGTCGACCAGAACACCATCGACGAGACCGAAACGCACCGCATCGTCAACGGCATTCTGAGTACCTACCCCCCCCAGGACCGCAACGCCCAGCGTTAGTCAAGCGGCAATTGCAAGCAAAAAACCCTTTTCCGTCGCCGGGAAAGGGTTTTTTGCTTGTCAATTGCCGGCTTCTGTATCGGCGGTGGATACGGCTGGCATACGAGATTATTTTGCCCGGGGCAGGCTCACCGTTACGTTGGTACCCGCGCCGGGGCGGCTCTGGATAACCAGCGTGCCGCCGTGCCGGTGCACAAACGCACGGCAAAGCGCCAGCCCCAGCCCCAGGCCCACCCCCGGCAGCGCGGGCTCGGGGGTGGGCTCGGGCAGGGCAGGGCCACTGGTGATGGCGCTTACGGTGGTGGCGCTCATGCCCGGCCCAGTGTCGGTGCAGCTGAGCAGCACCATGCGCGGGTCGTCGGGGTCGGGCGAGGCATCAAGGTGAACGTGGCCTCCGGAGGGCGTGAATTTCAGCGCATTGCCCACCAGATTGCGCAGAATAGTGCGCGTCATATTGCGGTCGGCCAGCAGGCGCAGGCCAGGCGAAGCGGTGGCCGTAATGTGCTGCCAACTGGCAGCGGCCGTGGTCTGGTACAGGGCCTGGCACTCGTCGAACATCTCCGAAACCCCCAGCACTACGGGGCGGCACTCCAGCTCGCCGGTCTGGCTCACGGCCCAATTCAGCACGTTGTCGAGCAAGTGGTTGAGGCTGTCGGCCGCTTGCCGCACCATGCCGGGCAGCTGAGCCAGGCCGGCCTGGTCGTTGTGGGCAATGTAGGTATCGATGAGGCTGGTAACGCCCGCAAAAGCCGTGACGGGGCCGCGCAGGTCGTGGGCCACAATGGCATAGAGCTTATCCTTGAATAAGGCCACCGCCCGGAGCTGGTCGGAGGCAGATTCGAGCGCGCGGTTATTGGCGGCCAGCTCGGAGCGGCTCAGGCGCAGGTTTCGGTACAGGTATATCACGACCAATAGCACCATCGCCAATAAGGCCACGGCTCCCACCAGCAACTGGGTATGCTGGGCTTGCTCGGCCTGCTCGGCCGTGAGCTGGCGCAGGCGGCGGGCGCGCTCCTGCGTTTCGTAGCTTACCTGGGCCGTGGCAAGCGTTTGCGTGGTCTGGCGGCTGTTCAGCGAGTCGTTGAGGGCCACATAGCGAGTATTCCAGTCGTAGGCTTGGCGGTAGTTGCCACTTCTGGCGGCCAATGCTCCTAACTGGCCCAGAGCATCGAGCGCGCATTCCAGATAACGGCTGTGGCGGGCCAGCATCAGGGCCTGCAAGGCGGAGGCGTTAGCCTGCTCGGGGTCGCTGGTTTTGGTGTAGAAGGTCGCCAGCTGGGCATAGAGCTCGGCCTGGTTGCGCACAGCATGCTGGCGCTGGCTGATGGCCAGCGACTGCAATAGCAGGCGGCGCACCCGGGGCAGTTGGCCAGCCTGCATCAGGTAGGCGGCCAGGCTCGACAGGTAGGTAGCTTCGGCGGTCGAGTCGCGGCTTCGGCGGGCCATACCCAAGGCCAGCGAATCGAAGTGCAGGGCCTTGGCCGTCTGGTTGCGCATGTAGCACAGGCTGCCCAAGTTGCCCAGCAGCTTCATTTGGGTGCGCGGTGTAATGCCAGCCGCCGCCGAATTATTGATTAGCAACAAGCCGTTGCGATAGTGATTCCAGGCGGTGGCGGTGTCGCCGCGCGAGTGATAAATGCTGCCTTGATTGGAATGGGTTCGGACCAGCGCATCGTAGTCGTGCAGGTGCCGCGCCAGCTGCTCGGCCTCCGAAAGCAACCGGAGCGCTTCGGGGCCATTGGAGAGGTTGGCATAGCAGCTCGACAAGCTCAGCAACGCCTGTAGCAGCAGGGGCTCCTGCTCCTGGGCCGGCAGGGTGCGGGCCAGGGCTACCCCCGCCTCGCCGTAGCCCACGGCCCGGGCAGTTTCTTCTTCACGCAACTCATAGCAAAGGGTAGTGAGCAGCCGGACCCGGGTGGTATCGGGCAGGTAGTTGGCCAGGCGCTGGCGCTGCTCTTTCAGCACCGATAGCGAGGTACCCTGAGCCGCCGCCCGCCCCGACAGGACCAGCAGCAACCCAAGCAATAACAGCTTAAGGAACCTCAATACGATTCGCTTCATCATCAACTTTGCCTTGCGCTATCAAATATAAGCAGGCTTCGTCGATTTTCGCGCTTTAATGCTATTTCCGGTAAACCATTTCTGGGAAATACATCTGAATAGCAGAACGGGTTATTTCTTAAAAAGCGCTCAAACAGTGGTTTTCTAGACAACCAGCTATATCATTCTTTTTCCTAAAAGCTTCCCGAATACGACCCTAATGCAATTTTTATCATTAGTTCCTCCAATCGCACTGAGCAACCCGGGCCGCCAGCTTACTGTGGCGCACCGGCGGCGCGGGCCTGCTCGCGGGCCAGCTTGGCGTTGAGGCGGGCCGCGTCGCCGCGCCGCACCACGCGGGCAATGTGAATGCTGAGCTCGTAGAGCAGCAGAATGGGGATGGTAACGATAATCTGGGCCGAAATGTCGGGGGGCGTAATAATGGCCGCAATGATGAGAATAACTACAATAGCGTGCTTGCGGTACAGTTGCATGATTTCGGCCGATACAATGCCGGCTTTCGCCGCGAAGAACACAATCATAGGCAGCTCAAACACAAAGGCGCACGACAGGCTCATGGTGGTGAGCGTGCTCATGTAGCTTTGCATGTCAATCTGGTTTTCGATGGTGGCATCGACTACGTAGCCAGCCAGGAAGTTGATGCTGAGCGGCGCGGCGATGTAATAGCCAAACAGTAGCCCCAGCATAAACAGGAGCGACACGAAGAATACGGCCCCCTGCGAGTTCTGCCGCTCGTGGGGGTAGAGGCCGGGCTTCACGAAGCGCCAGATTTCCCAAAACAGGTACGGGAAAGCCAGCACGATGCCCACCATGAACGAGGTGCTGATGTGCATGGTGAGCTGCCCGCTCATCTCCCGGTTCTGAATAACGAAGCCGATTTTGTCGATGCACAAATCGGGGGCGTGCACCCACGCGCCGAATTTGCAGAACATGCGGTAAGTCCAGAAATCGGGCCGCGAGGGACCCAGAATCAGGTCGTGAAACAGAAAATCTTTGGCAAAAAAGGCCCCGATGGAAAATACCACCACCGAAATAGCCGCCCGGATAATATGCCAGCGCAGGGCCTCCAGGTGGTCGATGAAGGACATTTCGTGCTGTTCGCCCAGCGAGGCAGGTTGTTGCGGTTGTTGCGGTTGCACGGAATTCAATGAGTGAATGAGCGAGTGGGTGACTGAGTGAATGAGCGCTCGAAAGTTGACTTACGGTAAAAGCACGTGCGGAAGTCGGCCCGGATACCTCCGACCGGTTTTATTTCTCGCAGCGTCCCTCATTACCTCATTCACACATTCATTCCTTCACCCTTTGAATCAGGCGAACAGCGGGTAATCCTGCATCCAGGTGTTCACCTGCTGGCGCACCTGGCCGATGCGGGTGTCGTTGTCGTGGTTCATCAGGGTTTCGTCAATCAGCTCCACGATGCGGTGCATGTCGGTTTCGCCCAGGCCACGGGTCGTCACGGCGGCCGAGCCGATGCGAATGCCGCTGGTGACGAAAGGCGACTTGTCGTCGAAGGGCACCATGTTTTTGTTGATGGTGATGTCGGCGCGCACTAAGGCGTTTTCGGCCAGCTTGCCGGTCAGGCTTTTCGAACGCAGGTCAATCAACATCAGATGATTGTCGGTGCCGCCCGAAATAATGTCATAGCCCAGGCCCACGAAGGCTTTGGCCAGGGCCTGCGCATTTTTAGCCACCTGCTGGGTGTAGGTTTTGAAGTCGTCGCTCAGCGCCTCGCCAAAGGCCACAGCCTTGGCGGCGATAACGTGCTCGAGCGGGCCGCCCTGGGTGCCGGGGAACACGGCCGAGTCGAGCAGGGCCGACATGGGGCGGATTTCGCCCTTCGGTGTTTTCAGGCCGAAGGGATTATCGAAGTCCTTGCCCAGCATGATGAGGCCACCGCGCGGGCCGCGCAGGGTTTTATGGGTGGTCGTCGTCACGATATGACAGTGCTCGAAGGGCGAGTTCAGCAGACCGGTGGCAATGAGAGCCGAGGGGTGCGAAATGTCGGCCAGCAGCAGCGCGCCAACTTCGTCGGCTGCTTCGCGCAGGGCTTTGTAATCCCAGTCGCGCGAGTAGGCCGAGGCCCCGCAGATGATGAGCCTGGGCCGCTCGCGGCGGGCGATGTCCTTTATCTTGCTCCAGTCGATGAGGCCGGTTTCGCGTTCCACACCATAAAAGCTGGGCACGTAGAGCTTACCCGAGAAGTTCACGGCCGAGCCGTGGGTGAGGTGGCCGCCATGGCTCAGGTCGAAGCCGAGGATTTTGTCGCCCGGATTCAGGCAGGCCAGCATCACGGCGGCGTTGGCCTGGGCCCCGGAGTGGGGCTGCACATTGGCCCAGCTGATGCCGAACAACTCCTTGATACGGTCGATGGCCAGCTGCTCGACCTGGTCGACGATTTCGCAGCCGCCGTAGTAGCGCTTGCCGGGCAGGCCCTCGGCGTACTTGTTGGTGAGCACAGAGCCTTGGGCGGCCATTACCTGCTCCGAAACATAGTTTTCAGAGGCAATGAGTTCGAGGCCGTGAGTCTGGCGGGTTTTCTCCCGGGCAATGAGGTCGAAAACGGCGGTGTCGAGGAGGCGAGCGGGGGCGACAGTTTGCATGGCCGTAAAGGTAATAGCAGCGGCGGGGATGGGACAGGTGCAGAAGCGGTGGTTCCCGGTTTCGGTTGTTACTTGCCCATGCCTTAGATTCGTGCCATGCCCACTCCTCTCGCCGAAACCCTGACCCAGCTCCGCGTCGGCAATCAGAAGTTCCTGATTGACTTCTACCAGCGCAGCCGGCACCTGTTTGAGCGGTGGGCACAACGCCAGCACCGGCTGGCCGCGCCCCAGGCCCACCAGCTGCTTCAGGACACCCTGCTGGACTTCTACGACCAGGTAGCCGACGGGCGCATTACTAAACTAGCAGACGACCTGCGCGCCTTTATCTACGGCATGGCCCAGCAGCGCGTGGCGGCCCAGGTGCCCGCCCAGGTGCCCCTGCCCGCCGCCGAAGCCCGCCGCCGCCAGCGCCTGCTCACGCAGTTCCATCAAATCGGGGCCGACTGCCAGCAGCTGCTTACCTACTTTTATTTTCGCAACTACCGCTTCGAACAGGTGGGCGTAAAGATGGGTTTTCCCAACGCCGCCGTGGCCCGCCGCCAGAAAAGCATTTGCCTGCGCAAGCTTTACGAGCTGGTGCGCGGCGGCTACGAGCCCGCCGGCTGGCAGCCCGGTAGCACCGACGCGGCCTCGCCGCCTGCTACGCCGCCCCGCGTAGACCTGCGCCCCCACCTCGACGAGCTGGAGCGCTTCGCCGATGGCCAGATGACCCTCGACGAGCAGGACGCTTTCGAGCTGCGCCTGGAGCACGAAGAAGACCTGGCCGAGGGCCACGCCGCCTACGAGCAGCTGACGGCCGACCTGCGCTGGGCCGCCGGCCACGACACCCTGCACCAACGCCTGCAATCGCTCGATGAGCGCATGAACGAGCGGGGCTCGGCCTTGGTGCGCGCCCAGCGGCTGGCGCAGCGTCGCCAACGCCGTTTCGTGCTACTGGCCGCCCTGGCCGGGGTGCTGGTGTTGGCGGCGGGCATGGCCTTCTGGTACTTCAGCCAACCCAACCGCACGCTGCCCGCCCGCCATTGGGAAGCTTATTACCAGCCCGACCCCGGCCCGCCCGTGACGGCCACTCTACTGAGCAGCAACCCTTTGTTTGGCGAGGCTCTCGACCAGTACCAGTCGGGCCACTACCAGGCTGCGCTGCACTCGCTCGGGCGCGTATCGCCGGCCAGCGTCGGGGCCGATACCCTCCTATATCTGCGCGGGCTGATACTGCTGCGCCAGGGCCAGGGCAACGCTGCCCAGCTCTACCTGCAGCGCCTGAGCAAAACCGGCGGCTCGGGCGAGCTGGCCCGCCGGGCGCGCTACCACCTGGGCATGGCCTACTGGCAGGCCCAGGAGTTGGCCCCCGCCCTTACCGAGCTGCGCGCCGTAGCTGCCGATTCGCTGAACCCCTACCGGGCTTCGGCCCGGCGGGCAGTAGCGGCCGGCGTGCTCGAAGTGCAGTAATCATTTGTTGGCCAGTCGGCTATTCGGTCGGCGCGGGCAGCTCCACACCGGCATATACTGCGGCCAGTGGCACCTGGCAGGCAATGCTGCTCAGGTCGAGCACGGCGGCAAGGTCGCGGGTTTCGGTGAATATCCAGCGGCCGAGCTCATCCAGGGTATAAAGCTCGGCATGAACCTGTTCGGAACTCAGCATCAGGTACTGGCGCAGGCTGGTAATCTTGCGATAGAGGGTGAATTTCTCGTAGTGGTCGCGCTCTGCCGTTGAGGTGGACGTTACTTCAACGATGAGCAGCGGGTTGGTGAGCGAGCGCGGCTTCACATCGTCGGAGAGGATGGGCGTACCGCAGACTACCACTGTGTCGGGATAAAGGTAGCCGGAGCGATTTTTCGTTTGCACGCGCAGGTCGCTCATATTGGCTTTACAACCCTTCGGCCGCAATTGCGGACCAATAACCTGATTGAGATTGTAATTGATGTCGTTATGGGACATTTCGGCTCCAGCCATCGCCCATACCCGGCCATTAGCATACTCGTGCCGGGTTTCGGCTTTGCATTCGAAATCCAGGTATTCTTCGGCTGAAACGAAGGCGAATTCTTCGGGAAGCTTAAAAGCAGGCAGGCCCATAACAAGGTCGTAGTAGGTTGATTACCCAAAAGTACGAACCCAACCCCGCTCGTTGCCTTACCTTTGCGGGCCGAAACCCCTCACCTGCCGCATGCCCCACGCCTCGCCCGACTACTACGCTCACCCCACCGCCGTGCTCGATGAGGGCTGCCAGGTGGGCCGCGGTAGCCGCATCTGGCACTTCTGCCACGTATCGGCCGGGGCCGAAATCGGCGACGACTGCAACCTGGGCCAGAACGTGTTCGTGGCCGATGGCGTGGTGCTGGGCCGCAACGTGAAGGTGCAGAACAACGTGAGCCTCTACGGCGGCGTGGTGTGCGAAGACGACGTTTTTCTGGGTCCGTCGGTGGTGTTCACCAACGTGAAGAACCCGCGCAGCGCCGTGCCCCGCAAGGGTCCCGGCCAGTACCAGACCACGCACCTGGAGCAGGGCGTGAGCATCGGGGCCAACGCCACCATCGTGTGCGGAGTGCGGCTGGGCCGCTACGCCTTCGTGGGCGCGGGCAGCGTGGTGACGCGCGACGTGCCGGCCTACGCCTTGGTGTACGGTACGCCGGCCCGGCCGCAGGGCTGGATGAGCGCCTTCGGCCACCGGCTCGATTTCGACGTACAGGGCCGCGCCACCTGCCCCGAAAGCGGCGATAAATACGAGCTCAGCACCGACGGCACCTCGGTGCGGCCGGTGGCGGCCAAAATGCCCCGGCTGCCCAAAGCCAACAGCTAACTCCTGATAATCAGCAACGAACAACTACTTCCCGTGTACGACCAACTATTGCGCAAAGAGGCCACGCTGGCCGTTATCGGCCTCGGTTACGTGGGCCTGCCCATCGCCCTCGAATTTGCCCGTCAACTGAAGGTAATAGGCTTCGACATCAACGCCGGCCGCGTGGCCCAGATGAAGCAGGGCATCGACCCCAGCGGCGAGCTGGAGAAAAAGGATTTTGAGGGCTGCGACATCACCTTCACCGACTCGCTCGATGTGCTGCGCCAGGCGCAGTTCTACATTGTGGCCGTGCCCACGCCCATCGACGAGCATGCCCAGCCCGACCTCAAGCCGCTGCTCGGGGCGTCGGCCTCGGTGGGCAAGGTGCTGAAGAAAGGCGACTACGTGGTGTTTGAGAGCACCGTGTACCCCGGCTGCACCGAGGAAGACTGCATTCCCGTGATAGAGCGCCTGTCGGGCCTGAAATTCCCGGTTGACTTCAAGGTAGGCTACTCGCCCGAGCGCATCAATCCCGGCGACAAGGAGCACACCCTGCGCCGCATCGTAAAGGTGGTGAGTGGCAACGACGAGGAAGCCCTCGACACCATTGCCAAAGTGTACGAGCTAGTGGTGGATGCCGGCGTGCACCGCGCCAGCAGCATCCGGGTGGCCGAAGCCGCCAAAATCATCGAAAACACTCAGCGCGACGTCAACATCGCGCTCATGAACGAGCTGTCGATGATTTTCGACCGTATGAACATCAACACTTATGAGGTGCTTGAAGCCGCCGGCACCAAGTGGAACTTCCTGAAGTTCTCGCCCGGTCTGGTGGGCGGTCACTGCATCGGCGTCGACCCCTACTACCTGACCTACAAGGCCAAGGAGCTGGGCTACGACGCCAAGGTGATTCTGAGCGGCCGCACCACCAACGACAATATGGGGGCCTACATTGCCCGCAAAACGGTGCAGATGATGATTAAGAAGGGCAAGGACGTAGCCAAAAGCCGCGTGCTGGTGATGGGTGCCACCTTCAAGGAAAACGTGGAGGACATTCGCAACTCGAAGGTGGCCGACGTGATTCAGGAGTTGAAAAACTTCTCGGTGAACGTCGACATCATCGACCCGCACGCCAGCTCCGACGAGCTGCACCACGAGTACGGCTTCCGCCTGACGCACAACGACGACGTGCGAACCGACTACGACGCGGTGATTGTGGCCGTGAGCCACCAGCCCTACGCCGAGAAGGACGAGGCTTACTTCCAGTCCATCACCGCCGACAACGCCGTGCTGGTTGACATCAAAGGCCTGTACCGCGGCAAAATGCAGGATATCCAGTACTGGAGCCTGTAAAGTAGTGGTGAGTGATTAAGGATTAATGGTCAATGCTTTTCAACGGGCTTATCGACCACTGCTAATTAATCACTTACCATTAACCGTTAACCATTATGAAGAAAATTCTCGTGACCGGCGGGGCCGGCTATATCGGCTCGCACGCGGTGGTGGAACTGGCGCAGGCCGGCTACCAGCCCATTATCATCGATAATTTCAGCAACTCGCGGGAATCGGCGCTGGCGGGCATCGAGTCGATTCTGGGCATGGCCGTGCCGATTTACCGCATCGACTGCGGCGACGCGGCCGCTTTGCGCCAGGTTTTCGAGGCGGAGCAGGACATCAAAGGCGTGATTCACTTCGCTGCCTACAAGGCCGTAGGCGAGTCGGTGGCCAAGCCGCTGGCTTACTTCCAGAACAACGTGGGCTCGCTGCTCACGCTGTTGCAGGTGATGCCGGAATTCGGGGTCGAAAACCTGGTGTTCTCCTCGTCGTGCACCGTGTACGGCGTGCCCGACGCGCTGCCCGTGACGGAGGCCACGCCCACCAAGCCGGCTTCGTCGCCCTACGGCCGTACCAAGCAAATGTGTGAAGACATTGTGCACGACGTGGCCGGCGCGCCCGAAAACAAGCTGCGCACCATCCTGCTGCGCTACTTCAACCCGATTGGGGCGCACAAGTCGGGCAAAATTGGCGAGCTGCCGTTGGGCGTGCCCAACAACCTGGTGCCCTTCATTACCCAAACGGCGGCCGGCCTGCGCGAGAAGCTGACGGTGTTCGGCACTGACTACGACACACCCGACGGCTCGTGCATCCGCGACTACATCCACGTGGTGGATTTGGCCAAGGCGCACATTACGGCCGTGCAGCGCCTGCTCGACCGCAAAGCCAGTGAGCCGGTCGAAACCTTTAACGTGGGCACCGGGCGCGGCAATACCGTGCTGGAAGTGGTGCGGACATTCGAGGAAGTATCGGGGCAGAAGCTGAACGTGCTGCTGGGTCCACGCCGCCCGGGCGACGTACCCGCCATCTACGCCGACGCGACCAAGGCCGAGCTGGTGCTCGGCTTCAAAACCGAAACCTCGCTGGCCGACTCGCTGGCCAGCTCGTGGAAGTGGCAGCAAACTCTAGGCAATGAGTGATTGAGTGAATGGGTGAATAATACCCGGAAAGCTTTACGTTTCATTCAGCTATTCACTCATTGACAACATGAAAATTCTCATCACCGGCGGGGCCGGCTTCATCGGCTCCCACGTTGTTCGGCTGTTCGTCACGAAGTATCCGGACTACCAGATTATCAACCTGGATGCGTTGACCTACGCCGGCAACCTGGAGAACCTGCGCGATATTGAGAAAGCGGAGAACTACCGGTTTATCAAGGGCGATATTGCCGACCAGAACTTTATCGACCAGCTTTTTGCCCACGAGGAACCCGACGCAGTGATGCACTTGGCGGCCGAAAGCCACGTCGACCGCAGCATTACCGACCCGATGGCGTTTGTGAAAACCAACGTTATCGGCACCGTGAATTTGCTAAACGCGGCGCGCCACCTGTGGCAGCCCGGCGGCTACCAGGGCCACGTGTTCTACCACGTGAGCACCGACGAGGTGTACGGCTCGCTGGATTTCGGCCCCGAGATGTTTACGGAAGAAACTTCCTACGACCCGCGCTCGCCCTACTCGGCTTCGAAGGCCAGCTCCGACCACTTCGTGCGCGCCTGGCACCACACCTACGGCCTGCCCATCAAGCTCAGCAACTGCTCGAACAACTACGGCCCCAACCACTTCCCCGAGAAGCTGATTCCGCTGGCCATCCACCGCCTGCGCACCGGC
>JALYUI010000573.1 GCA_030853845.1 Bacteroidota bacterium
GCCCCGGCCCGCCCGCACCGAAGCCGCCGCGCCGTTCGATTCGGCCCGCCTGAGCCGGCGACTGCATCGCCTGGGCGAAGTGCGCGTGCGCGCCCTCGGCCCCGAGCAGTTTGCCGTTGGCAGCACCCGCGTAGTGCTCGATTCGGCCGTGCTGGCGCAGTACCGGGGCAGCTCGGTAGCGGAAGTATTGCAGGCCCGCACCCCGCTGGCCCTCAAAAACTACGGGCCGGGGCAGCTGGCCACTATTGCCCTGCGCGGCACTTCAGCCCAGCATACGGCCGTGCTCTGGCAGGGGCTCAACATTATGCTGCCCACCCTGGGCCAAACTGATTTTGCCCTGCTGCCAGTGGGGGCCAGCACCCGCGTCAGCATTCAGCCCGGGCCGGCGGCGGCGCTCTATGGCAGCGGCGCGGTGGGCGGGGCCGTGCTGCTCGATGCCACCCCCAATTGGCGGCCCGGCCGTTGGGGCAGCGTGCAGCTCGATGCGGGCAGCTTTGGGGCCGCTGGGGGGAGCCTGACGCTCCATCAGGCCACGGCGACGGTGGCGGTGCGCGTGGCCGCCAGCTACCGCGAGGCCCAAAACAACTATGCCTACGAAGTGCGCGAAGCCCGTGGCCCCGTACGCTACACCCTGCAAAATGCCGCCCTGCGCCACCAGTGGAGCTTCAGCCCCGACCTGGCCTGGCGGGTAGGGACGGCCGGCGAGCTCACGGCCGCCGCCTGGCTCACCGATACCGACCGCGAAATCCAGGCCGGCACGGCGGTGGCCGGCAGCCAGGCCCGCGAGCGCGACCAGAGCCGCCGCCTAGTGCTGGGCTACCGCCACGTGGCTGCCCGCCGCCAATGGGCCGGCCGCGTGGCCTGGTTCGATGACGTGCTGAACTACCGCGACGGCGGCACACCCAGCAACTCGCGGGTGCATACCACCCAGGCCCAGGCCGAGCACACCAGCGCCCTCGGAGCGCGCGGCAGCCTGCGCCTGGGGGCCGAAGCCCAGCACTTCGCCGCGCTGGTGGATGGCTACGGCGGCACTACCGTGGCCGAAAATCGTGCTGCCGCCTTCGCCCTGCTCCGCTACGACCCGCGCCCGACCCTGCGCCTGTCGGGCAACCTGCGCCAGGCCGCGCTGCCCGCCGGCCTGGCTCCGCTCACCCCCACCGCCGGCCTCGAATGGGACCTGCTGGGTTCGCACACGGCCGCTGATATGCCCGCCACCCCTGCTTCGGACGTGGCCCCGGCCGCGACTGATTCGATGGCTGCCGCCGGTTGGCCAGCTCGCGGCCATTCACTCATTCACCCGTTCACTCATTCACTCACTGTAAAGGCCAGCACGGCCCGCAGCTACCGTGCCCCTACGCTGAACGAGCGGTACTGGCGGCCCGGCGGCAACCCCGACCTGCGCCCCGAAAGCGGCTTCGGCTACGAGGCGGGCCTGCGCCACCAGCTGGCTGGCCCCGGCGCGGCCAGCCTTGAAACCGAGCTCACCGCCTTCCGCCAGGATGTGGACGACTGGGTGCAGTGGCTGCCCAGCACCGCCAGCGGCATCTGGAGCCCGCGCAACCTGCGCCGCGTGCGCAGTCAGGGCCTGGAGGCCAGCACCGCGCTGCGCCTGCGCCGGGGCCGCTACGCGGGCAGCGCCCAGTTGGCTTACCACTTCACCGACACCCGCAAAACCCAGGGTGCGCCCGACGACCCCGACCCCGTAGGCGGGCAGTTGGCCTACGTGCCCCGCCACCAGGCCAGCCTCGGCACCGACCAGCAATGGCGTGACTGGCTGGCCAGCACAACCCTGGTGCTCAACAGCTTCCGCTATACCAATGCCTCGGGCGACACCTATTTGCCGGGCACGGTGCTGCTCGGGGCTACGCTCGGGCGCACGCTGCCCGGCCCCGGCGGCACCCGGCTGCTGCTGCTGGTGCAGGCCAATAATCTGCTGGGCCAGGCCTACGAGAGCTACCCCGGCCGGCCGGCTCCGCCGCGGAGCTTTGGCGGAAGCCTGCGGCTGGATTTCTGATTAGTCATTTTTTCACTTACCCTCCATTTGCCGGCTGCGGCCGGCGCTGTTTCCTCTTATGAAAAAACCGATTCTTGCCGCCCTGGCGGCCCTGGCCCTGCTCACGGCCTGCGACCCCCAAAAAGACGTTATTGTTGCTCCGGTGCCCCTCACGACGGCGGTATATGTGTTGAGCGAAGGCCAGTTTGGGGCCGGCGACGGCGCAGTAAGCACGTTTGACCGCACCTCGAAAGCCCTCACTGTGGATGCGTTTGGCAACGCCAACAATGGCGCAAAGCTCGGCGACGTGGTGCAGAGCATGGGCGTGCAGGGCAGCAAGGGCTACATCGTGGTCAATGCTTCCAACAAGATTGAGGTGGTAAGCCTGGCCGACTTTAAAACGGCCGGTACCATTGCCGGGCTCACCCAGCCGCGCTACTTTACTTCGACCTCGGCCACCCGCGGCTACGTCACGGAGTGGCGCGGCCCCTACACCGGCTACCTGCCCGGCGTCCTCACCATTCTCGACCTGGGCACCAACACCGTGAGCAGCCGCGTAGCGGTGGGCCGTAACCCCGAACAGCTGCTGGCCCTGGGCGGCAAAATCTACGTGCCCAATAGCCTCGACAATACCGTGTCGGTTATCGACGAGGCCACTGGTACGCTCACCAGCACCATTACCGTTGCCGACGGCCCAGGCAGCATGGTGGCCGATAAGGACGGCAACGTGTGGGTGCTCTGCACCGGCTTCGTTACCTACCTCTCGGTACCGCCCTACACGGCTACCCGCGTGTCGAACGGCACACTAGTGCGCTTCAATCCGGCCAGCCCGGCCACCCAGCTCAAGCTGACTTTCCCCGGCACGGCCAGCCCCGGCCAGCTGCGCAGCAACCCGGCCAAAGACCAGCTCTATTACCACTTCGGCGGCAACGAGTACCAGCTGAGCAGCACCGCCACGGCCCTGCCCACCACGCCGTTTCTGCGCCGCAGCTTCACCGGCTTCAACCTCGACCCGCGCGATGGGACCATTTACGCCGCTATTTCGCCCAGCTACAACAGTAACGGCCGGTTCATCCGCTACCAGCCCAGCGGCGCACCCATTGACTCATTTACCGTGAAGGTTGGCCCCAACGGATTCGTGTTTTACTAGGGCTGGCCGCACCGCTGCTCAGGCTGACTTTGTTCCTTTCTTACTTTTCCGCCAAATCAAGAAAAGGCCCCTGCCAGCTGGCAGGGGCCTTTTTGGTAGCCTGTGAAACTGCGCCGGACCTAATCGGCAATGCCGTCGTGGTTGCGGTCTTTGGCTTCGCCGGCGGCCTTGTACAGGTCTTTGCCCGTCATGTGATGGGTGGTGTCGCGGCGAAGGCCGGCCGTGGCCGAGTCGCCGCCCATTGTGCCGTCCTGGCCGGCGGCGGGGCCTTTTTTGTTATAGCCGCGCTCCACGTTGGTGTCGCCGTCTTTGGTGCCCGAGCTACAAGCACTGGCCGCTGCCAGCAGCACGCCGGCAATGGCCAGCGAACGGAGGTAGGACGCAGCCTTTGCTGCGTGATGAGGAGAAAATTGAAAACGCATGGGGAATAAATAGAAGGTGATGCTGAAGCGGGGCCGCAAGGTAAAGAAATAACCCGCCGCCGCGCAACCCGTAAGGCCGCAAACAGTTGTTATGAAGCCGCTCCTTGGGTTGGCCGCCGCAGATTTTCTCATTTTTTCCGGTTTATGCCCGCTACCGTTCCCGCCCCCGCCTACGCCTATCCCGAATTTCGCGCCCTATTGGGCCAGCTGGCTGCCGAGCACCGCACCACCGGCCCCGACCAGACGCCCGGCCTCGTGCGCTACACCGACCAGAATCAGGCCCACCTCGACCGCGGCTACGCCCTGCCGCTGCTGCCTGCCCTCGAAGAGCGCCTGCGCCAGCTGCCCCGCCCCGAGCAGTGGCTGCTGCTGGGCGAAGCCTGGTGCGGCGATACGGCCCACCTGCTGCCCGTACTGGCCCACCTGGCCGCCCGCAGCGAGGGCCGCGCCACCCTGCACGTGGTGCTGCGCTCCGACCACCCCGAGCTGATGGCCGCCTACCAGACCGACGGCAAGAATAGCATCCCCAAGCTCATCCGGCGCGATGCCGAAACCGGGGCCGACTTGGGCGTCTGGGGGCCGCGCCCGGCCGTTGCCCAGGCCCTGGCTAAGCAGCTGCACGATGATAAGGCCCTGCACACCAACCAGATTGTGAAGACCATGAATGCCTGGTACGCCGACGATGCCGGTCAATCGGTGCAGCGCGAACTGCTGGCGACGTTGAAATAACCAGCCCGAAAGTTGTGGCTTGAAAAATTTCCACTATTTTCACCCTCCCAATTCCGGCTTTTATGCTCCAACCATTGCGTCGTCGTTTTCAGCAGCACGTGGCCAGGTGGCCGTGGCGGCGGGCGGGGCTGCTGGCCGGAATTAGCTTCCTATTGGCACTTATGCTGGTAGTCTACCTGTTTGGGGTGAGTGACCATTTTTTTGGTCGACTTTTTTTCGCGTTTCTCGTATTCGTCTGGCTACTGTCGGTCACCTTCCTGGCCGTCGTTCCGTTCGTCACCTGGGCTACGGCCAACTGGTTCGGGCGGGGCTGGGCCGAAGTATCGACGCCGGTGCCGCGAGCCCGGCGGCCGGCCAC
Source organism: Bacteroidota bacterium (assembly GCA_030853845.1). Classification (GTDB taxonomy): domain Bacteria; phylum Bacteroidota; class Bacteroidia; order Cytophagales; family Hymenobacteraceae; genus Hymenobacter. Next base: position 4,653 of record JALYUI010000573.1, read on the forward strand.
GGGAGCCACAACAGCGCGCAACATTTCCTCACCGGCTTCCTCGCGGCGGCCTCAAACTCGTTAAATACCTTGAAAACCAACCTACTGCATATCAAGAACATGGTGTGCCCCCGGTGCGTCGAAGCCGTACACAACCTGTTGGAGCGCGCCGGCTACCAAACTAAAGCCGTTTCGCTTGGCGTGGCCGAGCTCGACGAAGCCACCCCCGCCGACCCCGAAGAAGTAGGCCCGCTGCTGCACGCCGCTGGCTTCGAGCTGTTGCGCGGCCGGGCCGAGCAGCTCACCGAGCAAATCAAAGGCACCCTGGCCGAGTATCTGGAGCACCTGCGCACCGCGCGCTCGCCGCTCACCACCTCGGCCTACCTCACCGACCGGTTTGCGGCTACCTACTCGCACCTGAGCAAGGTGTTTTCGCGCACCGCTCACCTCACCATCGAGAAATACCTCATCCGCCTCAAAATCGAGCGGGTAAAGGAAATGCTCAGCTACGGCGAGCTCACCCTGAATCAGATTGCCGACCAGATGCGCTACAGCTCGGGCCAGCACCTGAGCAACCAGTTTCGCCAGGTAACGGGCTACTCGGTGAGCGAATTCCGCCGCCTGATGCTGCCCGAGCGCCTGGCGCTGGACGCCCTGGCATAAGCGCCTGGCCACGACCCCGCCGAAGTTTCCGTAGCTGCGGCTATACCTGCCACGCGGCGGTTCCCGGCCTCAAAACCTTGCTCGCCGCCCTGCCGCTGCTGAGGTAGCCTTCGGTAGCTGATTGAAAAGCCCGCCGTGCTCCATCGCACGGCGGGCTTTTGCGTTGGTAAACTGGTTCATCCCGAGATGGGGACTCAAAAAAGTAACCGACCAAAAATTGAGTCCCCCCACCAGGAGGACTCAAAAAAAGCCGGCCAAAAATTTGAGTCCCCCACCAAGGCAACTCAATATAAAGGCCATTCTAAAATTGAGTTGCCCTGTTGGTATCCCCACGCAAACCCTACATCCCGTCGGCACTTCGGCTGGAGGCGCTACGCAAGTACCATCACGCAACAACTCCCGAAACGGGGGCCGCCGCGTGTTACTTTTGGCCCCGTCCCTTTGTTGAGCATCCCATGAACGAGCAGCTAGTTGTCAAGAATTTCGGCCCGATAAAAGACGCCACGGTGGACTTTAAGCGCGTCACCGTTTTCATCGGGCCGACGGGTGGCGGGAAGAGCACGCTGGCGAAGCTGGCGGCGATGCACAAAGGCGGGAATCTATCTATTACACCAGACAATGGAATAGATTCTACAAAATCCCTTTCAAATTATGGATTGTTAAATTTCGTAAACGACAATTCTAATATCGCATGGACAACGGGGGACAACTATATCACTGTTATTCCAGAAGCTACTTTTAAACTCTCAACAGAAGACAATGAGAATCTAACTGAAAAAGCGTTTGTTGAAATGCTGAACAGCATATTCGATAAAAACCCAGACATAATTGACAAATTATCATCAGGGTTTGATGGCGATGTAAAAAAGACGCTGTTAGAAATAACTCGAACAAGTGCCAGGGAAGCCATTCAGAATAAGTTCAAAGAATTCATGCTGTCAACTAATACCGCTTACATACCGTCTGAAAGGATATTTGTATCAGGATTAGAATATTCCTGGCCTGGTCTAATGCGTGATGATATAGGGATTTCCAAACTTGTTCTAGACTTCGCCAACAGATTTTCCCTGTCCAGAAAAGACATTCTTGAATTAGATATTCCGTTCCTCAACGTAAAATATAAGCACATTGACGGCCGCGACTTCATCAAAATACCCGAACGCGAAGAACCATTAATGCTCCTCGAAACCGCCAGTGGCATCCAATCCGTCACGCCGCTGCTGGTGCTGCTGGAGCATCTGAGCCGCAACACGGAGCAGGCGCAGAGCTTCATCATCGAAGAGCCGGAGCTGAACCTGTACCCCACGGCCCAGCGCGACTTTGTTTACACGCTGCTGGAAAAATGCACGCAGGGCGAAAACGACCTCACCATCACCACGCACAGCCCTTATGTGCTGTCCGCGCTTAACCTGGCGCTCTACGCCAATAAGGTAGCTACCCTGTTTCCGCATCAGCGCAAGAAGGTGGCGAAGCTGATTCCCGAAAAGTATTGGCTCAAAGCCGAGGAGTTCAGCGCCTATTTCGTGGCAAAGGGTGGCGCGAAAAGCATTTTCGATACCAAGACCGGCCTACTAAGCGAAAGCCAGCTGGACGAAGTATCCGGCGAGTTCGCGGACGTATTCGACCGCCTGACGGACCTGCGGGTACCGGAGAAAAAAGCAGTCGCCAAAGCAAAGCCGGCCAGGAAATGAAGCGCCGGATAGAGCGGGCCTATCCACATGGCTCCCGGTGCATCGTACACCATACCCGAAAAGTTCGGCGCATTTTCGACAGCTCTAAAAACCGGATAGCCTTATACCGAACCGGCACCCGGGACAACGATTTAGACTTTGAGATAACCAACCCAACCGGCCGCGACTTTTATACCATCGCCGTTGACGGATGCCTATACCCCACCTCCAGAACGCCTAAACGGTGTGATTACGCCGTATTCTGGAACGAGAGCATTGCGTTTATCGAGTTCAAGCTGGGCCAACCGGTGGGTAAGCGAACCAAAGTTGCCGGCCGGATTCAGGAGGCATTAAAGCAACTCATTCCAACCATCCGGCGCTTTGAAAAGCACGGCATATTCCTTGACGATACTAAAATAGAAGCCATTGCATTTGTAAGCCGGCACCTCACTCGTCCTCACAATACGATTTCAATTCAAGTTGCTAAAGACAAATTGAAAACTGCCTTTCCGACTTTGAATGTAAAGTTTAAGGTTACCAAGTCAAGGACGATATAGTGTGTGCAACAACTCGAAGAAGCCCCCACAGCAACCACTACGGGGGCTTCTTCTTGGCTCAAAAGTTCAGTTACCGCAGCACCGTGGCCCGCGCACCGGCCGCCACCTTGGTGCCTAGCTCGCGCACGGCCTGGGCGATGCCGGCCGCATCGAAGCCGCACTCTTTGTAGAGCTCATCCTGGGTGCCGTGCTCCACCACGCGGTCGGGGATGCCGAGGCGGACGACGGGCAGGTGAAAGCCGTGGTCGGCCAGGAATTCGAGCACCGCCGAGCCGAAGCCGCCGGGTAGGCAGCCGTCCTCCACGGTCACAATGGCGCGGTAGCGGCGGGCTACGTCGCGCAGCATTTCTTCATCCAGCGGCTTGCAGAAGCGCATGTCGTAGTGGCCGGCCGAGAAACCTTCGGCGGCCAGGGTTTCGGTGGCGCGTACGGCGTAGTTGCCGATGTGGCCGATGCTGAGGATGGCCACGCCGCCTTCTTCGCCCTCGCGCACCACGCGGCCCGTGCCGATGGCCACACGCTGCAAGGGCGTGCGCCAGGCGGGCATCACGCCCTCACCGCGCGGGTAGCGGATGCTGAACGGGCCGGCATTTTCGGGCAGGGTGGCGGTGTACATCAGGTTGCGCAGCTCCTGCTCATTCATCGGGGCCGACACCACGATGTTGGGGATGCAGCGCATAAAGGCCAGGTCGTAACAGCCGTGGTGGGTGGGACCGTCGGCCCCGGCGAAACCGGCGCGGTCGAGGCAGAACACCACGTGCAGGTTTTGCAGGGCCACGTCGTGAATCACCTGGTCGTAGCCCCGCTGCATGAACGAGGAGTAGATGTTGCAGAACGGAATGAGCCCCTGCGTAGCCAGGCCGGCCGAGAACGTGACGGCGTGCTGCTCGGCAATGCCCACGTCGAAGGCGCGGGTGGGCATGGCGGCCATCATAATGTTCAGCGACGAGCCCGAGGGCATGGCCGGCGTCACACCCATGATTTTGTCGTTGGCCTCGGCCAGTTCCACCAGCGTGTGGCCGAATACATCCTGGTACTTGGGAGCCTGGGGCTTGTCGTGGGTCTTTTTATAAATCTCGCCCGTGATTTTGTCGAACAAACCCGGCGCGTGCCACAGCGTCTGGTCTTTTTCGGCCAGCGCGTAGCCCTTGCCCTTCACCGTGACGCAGTGCAGCAGCTTGGGGCCGGGAATGGATTTCAGGTCGTTGAGGATGGTGACGAGGTGCTGCACGTCGTGGCCATCGACAGGGCCGAAATAGCGGAATTTCAGGGCCTCGAACAGGTTGCTCTGCTTCATGAGGGTCGCCTTCATGGCGGCCTCTACTTTGCGGGCAATCTGCTGGGGGTTGGGGCCGAATTTGGAGAGCTTGCCGAGTACGTTCCAGAGCTCGTCGCGCACCTTGTTGTAGGTGCGGGA
>JALYUI010000606.1 GCA_030853845.1 Bacteroidota bacterium
ATGAGCACGAGGTGCTTCACAACGTCGAACGGGGAATTGGAAGACAGAAAGGCCATGCGGTAATACAGATGCTATTTGAAAGTAATAAAGCCCGTCATGCTGAGCTTGCCGAATCATCTCTACCGCAATAGTAAATCCAATTGATGGGATTAGTTACGCGGTAGAGATGCTTCGACTACGCTCAGCATGACAAGCATGCCGTTCTATTTGGCCGTGCCAAGCGCCGCCCGCGCCTTGCCGAACTCCAGAATCCGGTCGATGAACTGGTACGGCGTGTAGCCAGCCAGGGCGGTTTGGTGGAAGATGCAGGTGGCGGGCGTCATGCCCGGCAGCGAGTTTACTTCGATAATGAGCACCTCCACCTCGCCCTCCGGCCGCACGCGCACAAAGGCATCGATGCGCGCATATCCTTGAATACCAAGCACTTCTGCCACGCGGCGCAGCACGGCCTTCACCTCGTTCGAGATGCGCTGGCGCTCCACGGCGTCCACGTCGTAGCGGGCGGGGGTGATGTTCTGGCCTTCGCCGGCCAGGAATTTCTCCTCCAGGCTCAGCACCTCGCCGTTGGCCAGAGCCTCGCTGGCCTCGAAAACCTCGATGTCGAGCAGCCCGTCCTCATCATACGAAGTAAGCAGGCCGCCCGTGACTTCGAGGAAATGCGCAGCCCCGTCTCGGCTGATGAGGGTTTCGACCAAAAAGGCCTCCTTGCGCGGGAATTCCTCCTTGAAGCCCAGGTTCAGCACGCCGGCCGGGGCGGGCAGGAGGTCTTCCTCGGTGCGGAAAATCAGTTGACTGAAGGCTGCCAGTTCCGCGCGGTTCTTAATTTTCTTCACCGCCGAAGAGCAGCCGTCGTCGGCGGGCTTGGCGATGAAAGGGTAGGGGAACTGCGTTTCCAGGGCGCGGTAGAAGCTTTCGGCGTCGGCCTGCCACTCCAGCCGGGCGGCCATGCGGTGGTCGGCCACGCGCAGGCCGGCTTCGCGCAGGCGCTCGTTGGTTGCAAACTTGTTGATGGTGACGCTGCTGCTGGCCACGCCCGAGCCGTTGTAGGGCAGGCCGAGCTTTTCCAGCTCCACTTGCAGCGCGCCGTCTTCGCCGGGCCGGCCGTGCAGGGCGATGAACACTTCGTCAGCCAACTCGGCCAGCTCCCCGAACGAGATGCGGTGCGGCAGCGCCAGCGCCTGCCCGGCGTAGGTAGCGGTTATGGCGCTGGCCTCCTGCCGGATGCGGGCCAGGATGGGGTGCGGGGCCTCGCCGGCCTCGGCGTGCTCGATTTTCTCTCGAATGTCGTCGGCGTTGTCCTTCAGCATCACGTTCACGGGCAGCACATAGAGCCGGTGCTCCTGGGCCGAGCCGGTGAGAAATACCGGCACTGGCGCGTACTTGGCCGACGAGCTCAGCTTCTCATAAATATTGCGCCCGCTCTCCACCGAAATGTGGCGCTCCGACGAGTAGCCGCCCATAATCACCGCCACGCGAATGCGCTCGGCGGCCTCGTGCTGACGGCCGGCAATGGCCGCATCCAGCTTGGTGAGCAGCGCCCCCAGCTTCACCGGGCGCAGGCCGGCACGGCGGCGGGCCGCCAGCGACGTGCGGATGAGATAGGTGAGAAACTGGCTGGGATTCAGCCCGATTTCAGCCGCCTGGTGGAAGAAGAACGAGGCCGGCAGCATGCCCGAAGTCGTGTTCGGATCATTCAGAAACAGCCGGCCATCGTGGCCCACGAAGCCGTCCAGCCGCGCATATACCTGGAAGCCGAACGTGCGAAACATTTCCTCGCAAGCCTCGCGGATTTCCTGAATTTTCTCCTCCGGCAGGTCGATGGGCGTGATTTTGCGGGCCAGGCCGGGCAGGTATTTCGAGCGGTAGTCGAACATTTCGTCGCCCTTCACAATCTCGGTGGGCGGCAGGGCCAGGGGCTGGCCGTTAGGGTCTTCCACCACGATGCACGAGAACTCGCGGCCGGCTACGAAGCTTTCCACCAGCACCTGGGTTTCGCCGTCCACGTTAGTCAGGCGGATGGTTTCGGCGGTTTCAAACGTCTGGTCGAGGTTGAAGAGCAGGGTTTCGGGGTGGAAAATCTGCTGGGTGCCGGGGGCTTCGGCTAGTTGTGAGTCGTCGGCGGGGCCGTCGATGGCGGCGGGACCGAACTGCTCGTTTAGCACCACGGGCAGGCCGATGCCTTCGCGAATATCCGTCAGGTGCTGCACCCAGGCCACTTTATCCTGCGCGCCCAGGCGCTGCCAGTCGGCGCGGGTCAGGGTTTTGCGGAACAGACTCTTTTCGATGGCGGCCTCAAACTGGGCCAAGTCGTCGGTTTTCAGAATGCTCACCCCAATGCTGGAGCCCTGGCGCGGCGCTTTCAGCACCAGCGGCAGGCCCAGCTCTCGCACCAGGTAGGCGAGGGTGGCGGCGTGGTCGACGCGGTCCCACTCCTCGGCCGTGACGACGCGGAAGTCGGGCGTGGGCTGGCCCAGGGCTTTCAACAGCTTCTTCTGCGCGATTTTATAGATGCCAAACGCCGACGGCAGGATGCCCGAGCCCGAGTACGGAATGCCCAGCCACTCCAGCATTCCCTGAATGGCCCCGTCTTCGCCGCCCGGGCCGTGCAGGGCCAGAAAGGCGAA
>JALYUI010000538.1 GCA_030853845.1 Bacteroidota bacterium
ATCGAGGGCCGGACCGGGGCAGGCGAGGCAACTACTACAACGGGCGGAACTGCCGGGCGCGGCGCACCGGCTGGGGCCTGGCCCTGGGCCAGCTCTGCCGGTTGCAGGCCGGAGGTGACTACCCGCATGGGCCGGCTCTCGTTGTGCAGGCGGTCAACGGCCGTGACGTAGTAGGCGTAGGCCTGGCCGGGCACGGCGGTAGTATCGACGTAGGTGGCGGGGTAGCCGGGGGCGGGGCGGGGCAGGGCCAGAATGCGGCGCGGGTCGTGGGGAGTGGCGTGCTCACTGGCCTCGAAGCGGTAGAGCACATAGTAAGTGGCGATGTCGCCGTCGGCGGCGGGTGCGCCCGATTGCCAGTTCAGCGTCACGTAGTGGCTGAGGCGGCGCAGGGTGAGGTTAGCCACGGGCAGCGGCGGCATGGCATCCATCCAGGGCATGGGCGGGATGAGGGCGGGGTACTGAAACAGATTCAGGCGCAGCGAATCGGTGGTTTTGAGCGGGTTGGTGAGCAACGACTTGGCCGAGAAGAACACGCTGCCGGGCACGTCGCCGCCGTAGCTGCGGTTGAGGCGCACCTGCCGGGGCAGCTCGCGCGGGTTGCGCCAGGTGGTGTCGGAGCGGGTGCTTTCGAGCATGCGGTAGGTGCCGTGCCCGATGTAGAGGTGGCGGTCGAAGTGGTTGCGCGTCCACCACTCCAGCAGCACGGGATAGGGCACGAGCCGGAAATTGGTGCTCCAGTACAGCTGCGGCACGATGTAGTCAATCCAGCCCTGCTCGAGCCACAGGCGCGAGTCGGCGTAGAGGTTGGAGTAGGAAGGCTGTCCGGCGCGGGTGTCGGAGCCCAGCGGGTCGGCCGACTTGTTCATCCAGACGCCAAATGGCGAGATACCGAATTTCACCCAGCGCTTGGCCGTGCGGATGCTGTCGTGCAGGTCGCGGATGAGAATGTTCACGTTCTGCCGCCGCCAGTCGGCCAGCTTCACGATGCCGTCGGGGTTGTAGTCGCGGAAAGCGGCTTCGTCGTGAAACACCTGCCCAACGGCGGGGTAGGGGTAGAAATAGTCGTCGAAGTGTACCGCGTCGATGTCGTAGCGGCGCACCACGTCCAGAATCACGCGGGTGATGTGGTTGCGCACTGCCGGCAGGCCGGGATTATACAGCAGCTGCCCGCCGTAGCGCAGAAACCACTCGGGATGCTGGCGGTAGGGGTGGTTGGCGGCCAGGCGGCGCGTCACCGAATCCATGGTGGCGCGGTAGGGATTAAACCAGGCGTGGAACTCCATGCCGCGCCGGTGCGCCTCGGTGATAAGGAAGGGCAGGGGGTCGTCGCCGTTGGCCGGGGCCTTGCCCTGCACGCCGGTCAGCCACTTGCTCCAGGGCTCCAGGTCGGACTTATAGAAGGCATCCGAAGCGGGCCGAATCTGCACGAATACGGCGTTGATGCCAGCGCGCTGGCCGGCATCGAGCAGGCGGCGGTAGTCGCGGCGGTATTGCTCGGGGGCTTCGCCGCGCTGGTTGGGCCAGTCGATGTTTTCGACGGTAGCAATCCACATGCCCCGCAGCTCGCGCTTGGGCGGCAGGCCCGCCTCATCTACCACCTCCGGCTCCTGGGCGGCCGCGAAAAAGCTGCTAATCAGCAGCCCCAGTAACAATAAAAGCCGGCCAGCGGCGAAAAAACGAACCATCAATCAGAATTGGCAACACGGAAACACCCGCAAATTACGCCACTTCCTGCCGCCGGGAAATGCTGACAGGCATCGGGCCACGCTGCCGAAGCCATCGGCTGGGCTTTTTACCAGAAGCGCCGGGTTCTAACGGCGGCGGGCCGGGCTTTTTCAATGGAAGGCCGGGCTTTTTTGGTGGAAGGCTTGTCCTTACCCAAAACTCGAAAAGTGCCGGCCGGTAGGCCGGCGCTTTTTTGTGCCTTACTCCTGTAGCAGTTGGGCCGCCATGTGTACCCCTTCGACGAGCAGGCGCAAGCTCCGGCGGCCGAGCCAGAGGGTTTGCCAGCCGGGCGGCCCGTCGCCTTTGCGGCCCAGGTGCCCGCCGAGTGCAGCCAGGGCGAGGTAGACCTCGCGCACCGTGGCCAGCGGGCGGCGGCGCTGATGGCGCAGCACCCGCAACTCGGTGGCCGTCAGACCGGCCGCCTCGGCGGGCAAGTCCGGCTCCAGCCGGCTTTTTTCGCGTAAGTCCACCAGGGCCAGGGCCACGACGCTGAGCAGGGCCACGGCGGCGAAGAGCCGGGCGGCCGTTTGTAGTTGCAGTTTTTCGGCCCCTAGCCCGGTTTTCAGGGCCTTGTGAAAGTCCTCTACCTCTATCAACCAGCGGCTGGTGTACTGGCGGGCACAGGTCAGGGCCTGGGCCAGGTCGGTGACGGGCTGGTCGCAGAGCAGCAGCCACTCCAGGCCGGGGGCCGGGGCGTCCGGGCCCGTTTCTTCCCAGACCCGCACCACGCTGCCGGGCACGGGTTCGCCTTTGCCCGTGGCCCCGCCCGGCCGTTGCGGGGCACGCAGGGCCAGGGCCGGACTGAAACTCACCTGCAAGAC
>JALYUI010000621.1 GCA_030853845.1 Bacteroidota bacterium
CCGGCCAGTTTGTGAGCGTAAACGAATTTGTTGGCCTCAACCTTGGTCTGCTGGCCAGCTATGTTAACAATTGCGTACATCAGCTTTCGCGGGTTTTTCTGAAATGGGAAGGCAAAAGTACGACTTCGCGTTGGGAAAACCAAACCCTAAGTTCTTAATCGGCAGGGGCTGCCCGGCAACAGGCCCGTCCCACGCCCGGAATTGCGCATGAAGGGCAGATTAAGGCCAGATTAATAAATTGGAGAAATCGGGCTGAAACCGGGCAGGTTTGGGGACAAGTCGGCTTATCCACAGATGTAATGTGGATAAGTGGGGCCAAAATGCCTGAAACAGAGCCAGCTTGGGGCGAGCGAAGCGATGGGGTTTTGTCCCGGAATGAGCCAAAAAGAAGAGTGAAAAAAGTTGGCCTTAGCTAAAAATTTCCGAACAAAAAAGCTAAAGATGGTGGTAAACGGCCTCGGACCGGGGGCTATATTTGGGGTAGCAAGTCGCCCGGCCCTTCCGCCGGCCCGGTCAAACATCTGCCCGCCGGCCGGGGTTTGCTTCCCGTCTTTCCACGCCACTATCCTCGTCATCAATCCCTGAACCTCTATGGAACCGCTCCTCGCCGAAAACCCCAACCGCTTCGTGCTCTTCCCCATTCAGAACGACGAGGTGTGGCAGTACTACAAGAAGTCGCAGGCTTCGTTCTGGACGGCCGAGGAAATCGACCTGAGCCAGGACCAGAAGGACTGGAACAACCTGAATGACAACGAGCGCCACTTCATCAAGCACGTGCTGGCCTTCTTCGCGGCCTCCGATGGCATCGTGAACGAGAACCTGGCCGTGAACTTCATGCAGGAGGTGCAGATGCCCGAGGCCCGCTGCTTCTACGGCTTCCAGATTATGATGGAAAACATTCACAGTGAGACGTATTCGCTGCTGATTGATACCTACATCAAAGACCCGAAGGAGAAGGACTACCTATTCAACGCGCTCGAAACCGTGCCCGCCGTGCAGAAAAAAGGCGAGTGGGCCCTGAAATGGATTAACTCGGAGAACTTCGCCGAGCGGCTTGTTGCCTTCGCGGCCGTGGAGGGCATCTTCTTCTCCGGCTCGTTCTGCTCCATTTTCTGGCTGAAGAAGCGCGGCCTGATGCCCGGCCTGACGTTCTCGAACGAGCTGATTTCGCGCGACGAGGGCCTGCATTGCGATTTCGCCTGCCTGCTCTACGGCTACCTGCAGAACAAACTCGACCCCGAGCGGGTGCAGAGCATCATCGCCGACGCCGTGCGCATCGAGCAGGAGTTTGTGACCGACGCGCTGCCGGTGAGCCTGATTGGCATGAACGCCAAGAACATGGCCAGCTACATCGAGTTCGTGGCCGACCGCCTGCTGGTGGCGCTGGGCTGCAACAAAATCTACAACACGGCCAACCCCTTCGACTTCATGGAGATGATTTCGGTGCAGGGCAAGACCAATTTCTTCGAGAAGCGCGTGGCCGAGTACCAGAAGGCGGGCGTGATGAGCGAGCGCAACGAGAACATGTTCTCGCTGGACGAAGATTTCTAGGCGACGACGCAACGGCGGGAGGGAGGTGGCGGTCAGGCGGTAAACCCTGGTCATCAACCCTAAACCCCGCTTGCCATGCTCGCCCGTCGGTTCTTTGCTTCGCTCTTGTTGGTGGCTGCCCTGGCCGCCTGCAAAAAAACGGCTTCCTCGCCTTGCGGCGATGGTTACCAGAGCGCCACTGTGGTACTGGGCCGCAACGGCTGCGACCAGAATGGTTTTCTACTTCAGCTGGCCGGAGGTGCTGCGCTGCCGCCCGATTCGCTACCTGCGGGGTTTCAGCAGGCCGGCCTGAAAGCCTGCCTCAGGTACACGACTTATGAGGACCTGCGCATGTGCGCCTGTTGTGGTGGTACACCGGCTGGGGGCCGGCGCGCAGCTGCTCTTCGGTCGGCATCAGCACCAACGCGCCTGTGAAGCGGGCGCGCGGGTACCGCTCACTCTCGGCGTAGTTCTCGTTGAAGTGCTCCTGCATCAGCGAGTTCTTGAACTGGAAGTCCTTCATGTACATCGAAAACGCCAGCTGCCCATTCGTCAAATCGAAAATAGCGGCCACCCGCGCGTTCAGGGCCTCAATATCTTCCAGCGGAGCCGAGGAGAAGAAGGTCGTCTGGCCACTGGCCGTGCTGTAGCGCTGGCGCATGGCTGCCCCGGGGGCAACTGCAGTTGGCGCAGGGGCCGTTTGCGCCAGCGCAGCGGGCACCGCCATCGCCAGCAGGAGGAAGAGTAGGCCGTTTTTCATGAGTAGTCGATTAGCGGAAATACAGCAGCCAGCAACGAGCCCTGTCCCACTCTCATCCCAACTCGCCTTTAACCGCCCTGCGGTTGCCCGAAATCAGAAAGATTTCAGGCAACCGCAGGGCTTCAAGTTAGCAACTGCTCACTTACTGACGTTGTATCTGCTGTATTCTCAGC
>JALYUI010000688.1 GCA_030853845.1 Bacteroidota bacterium
GTACCACGGCAGCCCCACGGCCACGCCCAGCGCGCCCAACAGCACGTAGGGCGCGGCCAGCACCAGCAGCGCCCGGCCCGCGGCCCGCCGCCACGCGCCATCGGCCCGCCACCACTCCAGCAGCGCCAAAATGGGCAGCGCAAACAGGAATTTGTAGTTGACGCACAGGCCCAGCGCCAGCCAGCTAGCCACCGCTACCAGCCCGTACCGGGCGGGCCGTTGCAGCCGGGCGAAGTGGCTGCGCAGCAGCCCGGCAAATACCACCAGACTCACCGAGCTCATGGTAAAGTCGCGGCCCGAAAATGTGAGCAGCAGCGAAGTGCCGCCCAGCAGCACCAGCCCGGCCGCTTCCGGGCCACTGAGCTTTGCCCGCCGCGCCACCCAGGCCGTAAACCAGCCCAGCCCAGCCACCGCCAGCAGCGCATTGAGCGCCTGAAACACCAGAAAATTCCGCGTAAAAATGGCCACCGGCGCATACAGCAGCAGGAAGCCGGGGCTGCCGTGGTGAAACAGGTGGGCGCAGTGGCCGTGCCCCATTTCCTGCACCACCTGCCAGTTGCGCACCGAGTCGAAGTCGGGCGGGCCGGCCTCACCGAGCCGCCACAGGCGTACCAACGCCACGAGCAGCAGCGCCCCCAGCAGCCACCAGCGGCGCGAAGCGGCGGCGCGGACGTTATTTGCAGTGGCGGATGGGGGCATGGGCAGGCAGCAGTTTCGTGCGAAGGTCGGCAGCCCGGCCTCAAATTGCCGCTACTTTTTCCCGCATTACTCATTTCCCGCTCCTGATTTTATGCGCCTCGTTATTCAGCGCGTCCGCGAAGCTTCCGTCACCGTCGAGGGCCAGCTAACCGGCCAGATTGGCCCCGGCCTGCTGGTGCTGGCCGGTTTCGCCCCCACCGACAACGCTACTTCCCTGGCCTGGATGTGCCGCAAGTTGACGCAGCTGCGCATTTTCGGCGACGATAACGGCCAGATGAATCGCAGCGTACAGGATATAGCCGGTGAGGTTTTGGTGGTGAGCCAGTTCACCCTGCTGGCCGACGCCCGCAAGGGCAACCGCCCCAGCTACATTGGGGCCGCCCCCCCTGCCGTGGCCGAGCCGCTCTACCGGCAGTTTGTGGCCCTGGTGGCCGCCGAGCTGGGCCGGCCCGTGCCCACCGGCATCTTCGGAGCCGACATGCAGGTGCGCCTGCTCAACGACGGCCCCGTCACCATCGTGCTCGACTCGCCAGCGTAATTTCCTCTCTCCGATAACCTCCCTCTTATGACCATCGAAGAAGCCCAGCAAACCGTCGATAACTGGATTGCGACCTCCGGCGTGCGCTATTTCAACGAGCTCACCAACCTGGCCATGCTCACCGAGGAAGTAGGCGAAGTGGCCCGCCTCATCGCCCGCCAGTACGGCGAGCAGTCGTTCAAGGAATCGGACAAGGGCCGCGAGCTTGGCGACGAGCTGGCTGACGTGCTGTTCGTCCTTATCTGCCTCGCCAACCAAACCGGCGTCAACCTCACCGAGGCCCTCACCCGCAACCTCGCCAAGAAAACCCAGCGCGACAGCCAGCGCCACCAGGACAATGAAAAACTGAGGTAATAACGGTTAGTGATTAATAGTGAGTGGTTAATAAAAACACCATTTACCACTCACCATTAACCACTAACAATTATTAACCAGCCGGTCCTCCCGCCACAGGGGCAGCACGTCGGCATAAGCATCCACGCGCAGGCAAAATTCGAAATCCTGGCTGGCTTCCAGCGAGTTGAGCCGGCGCACATGGGCCGATTGCAGCAGATACGCCGGCAAGTCACCCCGCCCCTGCTCCCACAGATGCAGCGCGGCCAGTGTAGCATCGGAGCCGCGCACATCGAAGCCGGTCGCCGCCAGCCGCTCGGCCAGCGCCCCGCCGAACACGGTGTCTTCCAGGCAGAATTGCCCCTTCCAGCCGGCGCACACCACCACCACGTCGCGCTGCTGCTGCCGGCAGAAATCGGCCACCGCCGCCAGGTTCAGAAACGCGCCTACCACCACGGCCTCGGCGGCCAGCGAGCGGCGCAGGGCCGCCGTGCCGTTGGTAGTACTGATGGTGAGGGCCTCCCCGCGCACCGGCCGGGCCGGGTCGAGAAAGCCAAAGGGCGAGTTGCCCAAGTCGAAGCCGGGAGCGGGCAGGCCGTCGCGCTCGGCGGCGGTGAGGCCGCCGTGCTGCCGGCCGTAGACAGCGCACTCTTCCAGTGAAGCCACCGGGAAAACGTGCGAAACCCCCTCGCCCAGCGCCGTGACGATGGTGCTGGAAGCCCGCAGAATATCCACGATAACGGCCACTTTGCCGCCCAGCTCATACAGCGGCAGCAGCTCGGGCGAGAAGCAAAGGTCGAGGGAAGGCACTTTTTGAGTGGTTAGTGCTGAACGGTTAGTGGTGAGTGAGAAACTTCTGTGACACATTTGGCGCGGGTTTGCACCCATAGGGCTCTGAGCGCGCCAAATGCGTCACACAGCAGCAATTAACCACTAACCGTTCAGCACTAACCACTAAAAACCTACTCCTCCGTGCCTTTCGTGAGCGGCAGCTTGCTCACGGTAGCGGGCAGAATCTTGCCGCGAATCTGTACGAAAATCTGGGTGCCGGGGGCCGAAAACTCGGTTTTCACGTAGCCCATGCCGATGCCCTTGCTCAGCGACGGCGACTGGGTGCCGCTGGTTACGTCGCCGATTTTCGTGCCGTTGCTGTCCGTCAATTCGTAGTGGCCGCGCGGAATCCCGGTGCCTTCCATCACGAATGCCACCAGCTTTTTGCTCACGCCGGTTTCCTTCTGCTTTTTCAGGTTTTCGGAGTTGGTGAACTCCTTGGTGAACTTGGTAATCCAGCCCAGGCCGGCTTCCAACGGCGAAGTCGTGTCGTCAATATCGTTGCCGTAGAGGCAGTAGCCCATTTCGAGACGCAGCGTGTCGCGCGCGCCCAGCCCGATGGGCTTGATACCGTAGGGCTGGCCGGCCGTCATTATGGCATCCCACACCCGGCCGGCGCTTTCATTCGGAATGTAGAGCTCGAAGCCGCCCGCGCCGGTGTAGCCGGTGGCCGAGATAATGACGTCGGGCGCGCCGGCAAACGTGCCCTGCACAAATGAGTAGTACGGAATGCTGCTCAGGTCCACATCGGTCAGCGACTGGAGCGCGGCAGTGGCTTTCGGCCCCTGCACGGCAAACAGGCTGGTGCGGTCCGAGATGTCCTCCATCTCCACGCCCTCGGTGTTGTACTGCTTAATCCAGTTCCAGTCTTTGTCGATGTTGGAGGCATTCACCACCAGCAGGTAGTCCTCGTCGGCCAGCTTGTACACCAGCAGGTCGTCCACGATGCCGCCCTCATTATTGGGCAGGCAGGCGTACTGCGCTTTGCCGTCGGCGAGCTTGCTGGCATCGTTGCTCGTCACGCGCTGAATGAGGTCGAGGGCCTGGGGGCCGCGCAGGCGAAACTCGCCCATGTGCGACACGTCGAAAATGCCCACCGCCCGGCGCACGGTGTGGTGCTCGTCGAGGTCGGAGGAATAGCGCACGGGCATGTCGTAGCCGGCGAAGGGCACCATTTTGGCCCCGAGTGCGCGGTGCGTGTCGTTCAGGGTAACGGTTTTCAGCGAATTAGTCATAAATGGAAAATGGGCGGGTTGGGGAGGGAATGCGGCTGCAAAGGTGGGATAAAAAAGAAAAGCCGCCCCGTTCGGAGCGGCTTTTCCTGTAGCGTGGACTCTGCAAGTCCGCGCGTGAGCCGTTCGTTCATCTACTCGTTCAGCCGCGCGGACTCCCAGAGTCCACGCTACGGCCTTATACCGGCATCATCCAGTTGTGCGCATCAGCCCCCTCGCCGCTGCGAATGGCTTCCAGCGCCGCCCGCACGCGTTTCGAGAACGCATCGGGTCCAACGGTGGGCAATTCGTAGTCGTGGCCTTCGAAGCCAATCACGGCAATGGGCGCGATGGTGGCGGCCGTGCCCACGCCGAAAGCTTCTTCCAGCGTCCCAGCTTCCAGGGCCGCCACAATTTCGCGGCTGCTCACCTTGCGCTCTTCCACGGGCACGCCCATGTCGCGGGCCAGTTGCAGCACGCTGCGGCGCGTGATGCCGTCGAGAATGCTCGTGCTCAGCGCCGGCGTAATCAGGCGGCCGTCAATGATGAAAACGGCATTCATCGTGCCCGACTCTTCCACGTACTGATGCTCCGAGGCATCGGTCCAGATGAGCTGGTTGTAGCCCTCTTGCTGGGCCAGCCGGGTGGGGTACATGGCCGCGCCGTAGTTGCCGGCGTTTTTGGCGAAGCCCGCGCCGCCCTCGGCCGAGCGCACGTACTTCTGCTCGAAGCGCACACGCAGGGCATTGGTGTAATACAGGCCCACGGGGCAGGTAAAAATCACGAACCGATAGGTTTCCGAAGGCCGCACGCCAATGAAGCCATCGGTGGCAAACATGAACGGGCGGATGTAGAGCGAGCTGCCCGCGAACGTGGGCACCCAGCCGGCATCGAGCTTAATGAGCTCGCGCAGGCCCTGCATAAACAGCTCCTCCGGGATGGTGGGCATGCACATGCGCTCCGCCGACTTGTTGAGGCGGTTCCAGTTGTCGAGCGGGCGAAACAGGGCCACGCTACCGTCGGCCTGGTGGTAGGCCTTCATGCCTTCAAAAATAGCCTGGCCATAGTGCAGCGCCGAAGCGGCCGGGCTCATCGAAATATCACCGTAGGGCACAATGCGGGCCTCCTGCCATTCGCCGTCGCGGTAGTCGACCACGAACATATGGTCAGAGAAAGCCTTGCCGAACTCCAGGTTGTCGAAGTCAATCGCGGCCAGCCGCGAGGCCGGGGTGGGCTGGATAGTTATGGGGGAAACGTCAATCATATCGAAGGCAGTTACAGCAGTAAAAGGGGTGGGATTTTAGGAGTACGAAAGCGGGCCGCCCAATGGACGACTATCGCGCAAAGAACGGCCGCCCACGCCGGAAGCGCCCGCCGCCCGCCGCCAGGATAAGTCGCCGAAAGGCGCGGAAACTTCTCACAGGCGGGCCTGCCAGGTCACTTCCTCCACGCCCAGGTCCTGCGCCATGGCCCGGCTCAGCACAAACAGAAAATCGGACAGCCGGTTCAGATACACCACCACCAAATCGGCCACGAATGATTCTTCGCTCAGGTGAATGACCAGCCGCTCGGCCCGGCGGCACACGCAACGGGCCACATGCGTGTGGCTCACGGCCGGGTGCCCACCCGGCAGAATAAAGGCGCGCAGCTCGGGCAGGTCGAGGTTGAGACGGTCCATTTCCTCTTCGAGCAGGGTCACATCGCCGACGTGCAGGTCGGGCAGCTTCATTTTCGATTTTTCCGGGTCGGCCGCCAGGGCCGAGCCGATGGTGAACAGCCGGTCCTGAATTTCCTTCAGCAGCGGGCGGCGGTTGGCGTTCACATCCTGGTCGCGCACCAGCCCGATGTACGAGTTCAGCTCATCCACCGAGCCGTAGCATTCGATGCGCAGGCTGCTCTTGAGCACCCGCGTGCCGCCAATTAGGGAAGTCAGGCCTTTGTCGCCGGTTTTGGTGTAGATTTTCATAGAATAAGGTCGATGGCGGTTGAACGGTAACTCCCCTCCTTTTTTAAGGAGGGGATGCTGACGCGAAGCGTCAGC
>JALYUI010000715.1 GCA_030853845.1 Bacteroidota bacterium
GTGAGGTCCACCACGGCCTCGTCGCGCTCGTGCCCGATGCCCGTGAGCACCGGCAGCGGAAACGCGCCCACCGCCGCCGCCAGCCCATATTCATCAAAAGCCAGCAAATCGGTGCGGCTGCCCCCGCCCCGAATCAGCACCACGGCATCGAACTGCCCGCGCCGGGCGCGCACCCCATCGAGCGCCGCCCGAATGGTGGCCGGGGCCTCGTCGCCCTGCATGGTGGCCGGGAATAAGGTGAGCGCAAAATCATAGGGTGCTTCCTGCAGCTGCTGCACGAAATCCTGAAAGCCCGCCGCCGTGGGCGAGGAGATGACGGCCAGCCGCTGCGGGGCCAAAGACAGCACCAGGGCCTGCTGGCGCACCAGCAGGCCTTTTTCTTCGAGGCGGCGCAGGGTGTCGAGGCGTAGCAGGGCCAGCTCGCCCACGGTGTAGCTGGGGTCGAGGGCCACCACGTCGAGACTCAGGCCATACTGCTCGTGGAAGCGCACCTGCACGCGCAGCAGCAGCTTCAGACCGGGGCGCAGGGGCTGGCCGGTGGCTCGCTCGAAGGCGGGGGCTAGCTGCTGGTAGCGCTGGCTCCAGAGCGTGGCGCGGGCCTGGGCCTTCACGGGCTGGCCCCGGTAGTCGGTGGTTTGCTCGGTGAGGGTGAGGTAGCAGTGCGAGCCGGCAAAGCGGGGCAGGGTGAGGTCGGATACTTCGGCCACCACCCAGTAATCATCGGCCAGCTGCTGTTGCAGGGCCTGGCGCACCCGGCCCAGCAACTCGGCCAGGCCCAGCGGGGCCGGGGCGGCGGGCAGCGGCAGCTCGGGACGGCGGTTGTAGAGGGGCATGGGCGCAAGTTACGGGCGAGAGGGGAGGCTCGCTGCGGAAATGCGCCAATTGGCGCATCGTTCCTCATCTGCCAGGTTCAACACAGAACGCAAACCGGAATTACTTGTACCTTTCTGCCAACTGACCCACTCTTGTTTGATTCGGCTCGCATGACGACGGCTCTATTTACCCGGCGGCTGGCGCTGGCTGCCCTGGGTTTTATCGGCTGGACCTGGTCGGCTCCCGCCTTAGCCCAAACCCCCGGCACCGGCTTCCACCTGACCAGTCTGGACCGCACGGCGAGCCCCTGCGACAATTTCTTCCAGTACGCCTCGGGCGGTTGGCTGAAAAACAATCCCATCCCCGTCACGGATGGCTCCAGGGGCAGTTTCGACGTGCTGAGCGAGCATAATAACGGCATCATGCGAAGCATTCTGGAAGAATCGGCCCGCAACGCGCCGGGTGCGACCAAAGGTACCAACGTGCAGAAAGTGGGCGATTTCTACGCCTCCGCCATGGATTCGGTGGCCATCGAAATAGCCGGATTAAAGTACCTGAAACCCTACCTGGCACGCATCGATGCTATTGCGGATTTAGCCGGGATGCAGCGCCTGATAGCCAGCCCCAACCTAGCGCTGGGCGGCGCGTGGTTCGATAATTTTGTGTGGCAGGACGATAAGAACAGTACGAAATACGCGGTGTTCTTTAATCAGGGGGGCCTCACCCTGCCCAACCGCGACTACTACCTCAACCAGGATGCCCGGACCAGGCGCGTCCGGGCGGCCTACCAGAACTATCTGGTCAACGTTTTCAAGCTGCTGGGCGAGCCCCAGGCCACGGCCACGGCGCATGCGGCGGCCGTGCAGCGGCTCGAAACGCGCCTGGCCAAAGCCAGCACGCGCCCCGAAGACCTGCGCGACCCCATTGCCAACTACCACAAGTTGCCCGTGGCCCAGGCCACCGCGCAGTTTCCCAACCTCAACCTACCGCTCCTGCTCAAAGCCAAAGGCCTGGGCGCGGCCACGGAGATTATTGTGGGCCAGCCCGAATTCCTGAAAGAGGTGAGCGTGATGCTGAAAGCCGAGCCGCTGGCCGACCAGAAGGCCTACGTGCGCTGGCATTTGGTGAATAGCCTTACTGATGCCCTGCCCGCCGCCTACGGCCGGGAGCAATTCGCCTTCGAGCAAATGATGAGAGGGGCTAAAATCCGGAAGCCGCGCTGGAAGCGCATGTTGCTCAGTACCGATGGCGCTTTGGGTGAGGCCTTCGGCCAGTTGTACGTCGATAAAACTTTCCCGCCCGAAGCCAAAGCCCGCGCCCGGCAGATGATTGAGAACCTGCGCACGGCCTATGCCGAGCGCATTCAAGCTACGGATTGGATGAGTGCCCCCACCAAAGTGGAGGCCCTGAAAAAACTGAACGCCTTCGCGGTCAAGATTGGCTATCCTGATAAGTGGAAAGATTATTCGGCCCTGACCATCACCCGCGAATCGTACCTCAACAACCTGCTGGCGGCCCGGGTGTGGGAAAACAAGTACAACCTGCGGAAATTTGGCAAGCCGGTCGACCGGGGCGAGTGGGGCATGACGCCACCCACTGTGGACGCCTACAACAGCTCGACCATGAACGAGATTGTGTTCCCGGCCGGCATCCTGCAGCCCCCGTTTTTCGACCCCAAGGCCGACGACGCAGTGAACTACGGCGGTATCGGCGCCGTGATTGGCCACGAGATGACCCACGGCTTTGATGACCAGGGCCGCCACTACGACGCCCAGGGCAACCTGCGCGACTGGTGGACCAAGGAGGACGGCGAACGGTTCAACGCCCGCGCCGCAGTGGTGGGCAAGCAGTTCGATGCCTTTTCGCCGCTGGACTCGGTGCATGTGAACGGCAAGCTGACGATGGGGGAGAACCTGGCCGATTTCGGCGGCCTCACCATTGCCTACGCCGCCTTCGAGAAAACCCCGCAGGCCAAAGCGCAGCAAAAAATTGACGGCTTCACGCCCGCACAACGCTTCTTTCTGGGGTGGGCCCAAGTGTGGCATTCCAACATACGCCCCGAGGCATTGCGCCAGCAAGTGCAGACCGACCCGCACTCGCCCGCCCAGTTCCGCACCATTGGCCCACTGATGAACATGCCCGAATTCTTTCGGGCCTTCGGCTGCCAGGACGGCAACAAGATGGAGCGCGCCCAGGCCGACCGCGCCAAAATTTGGTAGTCGCGCCCTGCCTGCCGGGGCCGGGTTTGCCAAAACGGTTTGCTGCTGGCTGGCAACGAACCTGTTTGCTCACCGGTTGCTTGCTGCGGCAGTGATGCAACCCTGCCAGTGAGCCCCCGTCCCTACCTTCACGTCTTAAACTCCCACCTCAACAAACTTCGTCTTATGCGTTCAACCTCCATGGCCCGGCGCCTTAGCCTGGCCGTACTCGGCCTTGGTGGCATTGCCGCCGCAGTAGCGGCCGGCCCGCCCACCAAACCCGCTCCCACGCCCCCGCAGAAAGGCGTCGGCATCAATATCGCTAACATTGACCTGTCGGTGAAACCCTGCGAGGACTTCTTCCACTACGCCTCGGGCAACTGGATGAAAAACAACCCGGTGCCGGCCGCCGAATCGCGCTGGGGCTCTTTCAACGAGCTGGCCAATAGTAACAATGCCACGCTGCGCACCATTCTGA
>JALYUI010000716.1 GCA_030853845.1 Bacteroidota bacterium
GTTATCTACTGAGTTGTTCGTGCTGCATTATTAGCCAGTTTAAATTTACTAGCGTTATCTTATTCTCAAACGCCCGGTCGCAGCTCCTGCGGCCGGGCGTTTGGCATTAAAGGCGGTCGAAACGGTGGCTGCCTAGTCCGTAGTTCCGCGTCAACTATAGAAGCAACGGCAGAGTTTGCATGGGAAAAAGCAGTGATACTCGGTGTTGTTCCAGTGCAAACCTTGTCCTTTACGGTTAGTAATTACAGCGTCGGAGAGCTGCAAAGCGGCGGTACGCCGGTCGTCAAAAAGGGGCAAACCAGGCCGGAGCCGTAAACCGGTGGCAGGTTTCTCCAACGTAATATGTCGCCGCTTTGCGGCTCTTACCAACCGCCTGACGCTTATACTGCCAACGTGCCGCCGCTTTGCGGCTATCCCAATGCGTAAATCCTGTTGAGTTGATGCAGCTGGCCCGGAGCTACTGGTAAAGCGGCACGCCGGGCGCGCCCAGGCCGAAGTCGCTGAAGCTGATGGTTTCGCGGGTGCTTTCGTACATGCGGATACCGTTGGCGGCATTGAGGCCGCGCGGGTAGTAGCCCAGCAGCAGCTGAAACGTGCGCAGCACCGTGAACTCGTTGCGGAAGCGCAGCCCCAGGCCGAAGCCGGTGTAGGGTGCACCGTCGAAGGGCGAGCCCCCGCCGGGCCGGTCGGTTATCCAGGCGGCATCGGCGAAGGCAATGCCGGCCAGGCGGAAGCCCAGCAGCGAGAGCGGCGTGAACAGCGTGGCTTCGTAGCTGACAGTAAAGCGGCTGGTGGCCAGAATGGGGTTGGCCGGCGCGAAGCCCCGCAGCCCGTACTGGTTGGTGATGCCCAGCAGCTGGTCGCCGGGCCGGCGGTTGAGGCCGATGACGGCCCGGCTGCTGAGAAAGTGCCGGTACTGCCAGTTGCCCGCGTGGTAGAGCCGGGTGAACGAGGTGAGCTCGGTGCTAATCAAACCCTGGTCCCAATGGTGGCTGCCATCGAGCAGCTGGAAGCCAGCCACGTCAACACCCGCGTAGAGGTAGCCGCTGCGGGCGCTGAAGGCCGCCGCCGCCACCCGCCCGCCCAAGTAGCGCCGGGCCTGCACGCTGTTCACGTCGTAGCCCGCCGTGAGGCTCACCAGCGTGCCTGTGGGCACGTCTTCGGTGCGGCCGAAGCCGAACAGGTACTTATCCTTATAATAGCGGCGCACCGAGTAGCCCACTGTGCCCAGCAGCTGGGTGCCGTTGTAGAAGCCGTTTTGGTAGCCGGGTACTTCGCCGGGGGCGGGGGTGGGCACCTGCTGGTACTGGGTGTTGAATACGCGGGCGGCCACGATGATACGGCCCGGGTTTTCGTAGCCCAGGTCGTAGGAGCGCAGGCGCAGGGCGCGGCCCAGCCAGGCATCCTGCACGTTGTACACCAGCGGGTAAAACTTATAGAACTCGCCCGGCGGCGGCGGGGCCAGCGCCACTGCTTTGGCATAATGGTCGAAGCTAAGCGAGCCGGCGTAGCGGGCAGTGGGCGAGTAGAAGTCGCGGTGCAGCGAAGCGCCCACCGAGCTGAAGTTATACTCGTTGCGATAACGGGCCTGGGCGTAGAAAAAGTGGCGGAACGGGGCCGTGTAGCTGCCGTCGTAGGCCCAGGTCTGCGCGCCGGGCTCGTCGAACGTGCGACCGTAGCGGTAGGAGTTTTCGAGCTGATGGCCCAGGCCCAGGAAGTTCTGGTCGCCAAACGTGACCACGCCCGCCGTGGCCGTGCCCAGCTCGATGCCCGCCGTAATGCTGAACACATCGGTGGTGAGCACCACGATGTCGACGCTGTCGCGGGTGGTGGTGCGCTCGTTCACCAGCACCCGGGCATCCAGAATTTCGGGCGTCTGGCGTAGCAGGCGCTCCGATTCGGCCAGCGCCTGGGGCTCGAGCTGCTGCCCGGGCCGGAACAGCAGCACCTGCCGGATGCGGGCACGCGAGGTTTTGATGTGCAGGCCATTGCCGGCCCGGTCGAGCAGCGAGCGCGGGTGGCGGGTCGAGTCGGTGAGGCTGTAGCCGAAGGCATCGAGCGGGCGAATGTCGATATGCCGCACGATTTTGTAGTTGTGGCGGTCGAACTGCCGGTCGAGCAGCACCACGTCGAGGCCGGCCTGTTCTTCCTGTCGGCGCGTGAAGTTGAACACCCCCGACAGGGCCTTGCCCATAATGGTTTTGCGGCGCGAGTAAGCCTGCAGCCGGTTCAGCAGCCGCTCCTGGTTGAAGCGCTCGCGCAAGGAGTCGGGGCGGGCGGGCAATACCTCGGCGGTGGCCTTGAGCGAGTCGGGCGGCACGGCCGAGCGCGGGTCGAAGGTCTGGGCACGGGCCGGCCGGGCCAGCCCCGTGAGCAGGAGCAGGCCCATCAGCCAGGACAACGAAAACCAGCCGCGAAAGCGCATATGAGGGCGTAACGCCGCAAAGTACGAAAACGAGCCCGCGCCGTTGGGCCGCCGCGCGGGCGGGCGCTGGCAGCAGCACCGGAATTGCTAATCAGCGCCGCAGCGATTCAGGCGCTATTTTTCAATATTACGAAACTATTTCTAATAAAATTAGCTTAAAACCTGATTGTAAATTCCGCCTCCGTTATTACTTTTAAGGCCGAAAGCCAGCTGTACCCCGCATGAACGAGCGCATTCAGGAAAAACTAAGCATTTTAGCCGATGCTGCCAAGTACGACGTGTCGTGCAGCAGCAGCGGGGGCAAGCGCAAAAACGAAAACAAGGGCCTCGGCAACTCCGAGGGCATGGGCATCTGCCACAGCTACACCGAGGACGGCCGCTGCGTGAGCCTGCTGAAAATCCTGCTCACCAACCACTGCATCTTCGACTGCGCCTACTGCGTATCGCGCCGCTCGAACGACGTGAGGCGCGCCGCCTTCACCGTGAACGAGGTCGTGGACCTCACCATCAATTTCTACCGCCGCAACTACATCGAAGGGCTGTTTCTGAGCTCGGGCATCTTCTCCAGCCCCGACTACACGATGGAGCGGTTGGTGCGCATCATCCGCAAGCTGCGCCTCGAGCATAATTTCAACGGCTACATCCACGTCAAAACCATTCCCGGAGCCAGCCAGGAGCTCATTGCCGAGGCCGGCCTGTATGCCGACCGCCTGAGCGTGAACATCGAGCTGCCCTCCGAGCTGGCCCTGCAAACCCTGGCCCCCGAAAAGAACTACCAGGAAATCCTGACCCCAATGGGCCAGATTCGCGACGGCATCATCCAGAATAAGGAAGAAAAAGCCCTGTTCAAGAAGGTGCCCGCCTTTGCCACCGCCGGCCAGAGCACCCAGCTCATCGTGGGAGCCAGCGGCGAAAACGACCTGCAAATCATCAGACTCTCCGACCAGCTCTACCAGGGCTACGGGCTGAAGCGGGTGTACTACTCGGGCTACATCCCGGTGACGGACGATGCCCGCCTGCCGCAAATCACGCAGCCGCCCGTCATCCGCGAGCACCGGCTGTACCAGGCCGACTGGCTGCGGCGCTTCTACGGCTTCGGGGCCGACGAAATTCTGGATGCCGCCCACCCGCACCTCGACCTCGAAATCGACCCCAAGCTGGCCTGGGCCCTGCGCAACCGCCACGTATTTCCGGTCGATGTGAACACGGCCGAGTACGAGCTGATTCTGCGTATTCCCGGGGTGGGGGCGCGCTCGGCCAAGCGAATTGTTGCCGCCCGGCGCTTCGCCTCGCTCAACCTGGAAACCCTGCGCCAGCTCGGCGTGGTGCTCAAGCGGGCCAAATACTTCCTTACCTGCCGGGGCGAGCACCAGCCCATTATTGGCGAGCTGAGTGAGCAGCAGGTGCGCCGCCAGATTCTGTTCGGGGCCGGCTCGGTACGCTCGGCCCTGGTTACCCAACAACTCGACCTGTTTGCCCAGGCTTCCTGATTTCGCTATGCAACCCAACCTTCTTTTTCCCCAGGGCCGGCCCACGCTGCCCACCAGCCGCCTGGGCGGCGTTCAACACGACATCTTTTTCTCGGTTATGAAAGTCATTCACCGCCAGGCACCGCCCCGGCCCGCCGCCCCTTCCGACAAAGTTGCCCGCCTCTCGTGCTGCTGCCGCATCAGCGAGCTGATGCCCCTGGTGCGCCAGCTGCACACCGAAGCCCGCGCCCGCCACGAAGCCCGCCAGGGCGGGCAGCAGCGCCAGCAGGCGGCGTAAGAAATCGCCCTGGCGTTCACCTCACCCCCTAAACCCCTCTTTTTTGGAGAGGGGTTAGGGGGTGAAATGAACGCCAGGGCTAGATACCGCAATCCGTGAAACCCATCCGCCGCCCATCTACTGCTGCTCTCGCCCCGGCGGCTGCCCCGCGCCGGACCGCGCCCGTCCTCAGCGGCCCGGCACTCGACTACACCTACGACAGCAGCTTCGAGGGCCTGCTCACGGTGCTGTTCAGCATCTACGAAAGCAAGTCGCCGCCCAATAGCATTCAGCCCGAAGCCACGGCCCAGACCGGCCTGTTTGCCGCGCCGGCCCACCGCGACACCGACGAAGCCCGCGCCGCTCGGGTGTGGGACGGCTTGTTGAAAACGATGGATGCCGAGGCACGCACCCGCCTCTACCACGTGTTTTTGAGCGAAGACGCTGACCGGGAGCTGCTGGTTTTTCGCTACGTGGACCTGGCCCTGCGCTCGGCCGTCGATATCGCCGAGAATTACGCTAACGCCGACGTGCGCCGGGTGCAGCGCCTGGCCCAGCAGATGTTCCGCGAGAAGCACCGCATGGAGGCTTTCGTGCGCTTCGAGAAAACGGCCGACGAGCTGTTTCACGCCAGCATCGAGCCTGATTTCGACGTGCTGCCCCTCATTGCCGCCCACTTCACCAAGCGCTACGCCGACCAGCGCTGGCTGATTTATGACAAGCGCCGCCACTACGGGCTCTACTACGACCTCACGCGCACCGACGTGGTGCAGTTCGAGGCCGAGCGGGCGGGGGCGAAGGCCACCGACCTGGCCGCCACCGTCCTCGACGAGCGGGAGCCGTTGTTCAAAGTGCTCTGGCAGGCGTATTTCGACCACGTCAACATTCCCGAGCGGCGCAACCTGAAGCTGCACCGGCGGCACATGCCCCTGCGCTACTGGCGCTACCTGAGCGAGAAGCAGCCCCGCGAAATGCGCTTCGAGCCCATCAAAAACAAGCAACCCATTGCTGGCAAGGAGGTGACGGCGGGCCTGAAGCAGCTGCCGCCCCGCGCGTAGTGGGCCGAACGATTGTAGCGTGGACGCTGCGAGTCCGCGCGTGGCCCGGTCGTTCAGCCGCGCGGACTCGCAGCATCCACGCTATATGGCTGGCACGGACTCGGACTGGTCGGACGGGCTGGCCTAACTTGCGGCTTAATCCGAGTTTTAGCCATGCGTACGACACTGGTTTTTGGGGCCTCCGGGCAATTGGGGCAGTGCCTGGCACACGTAGCCCGCGAGCGCGGCACGACGGGCCTGGTTTTTCTGCCCGAAGAGCAGGCCAATATTCTCAACCCCGAGGGCCTGGCCGACCTGTTTGCCGCGCACCGGCCCGCCTACGTCATCAACTGCGCCGCCTACACGGCCGTGGATAAGGCCGAGGACGAAGTCGACCTGGCCCGCCGCATCAACCGCGACGGGGTGGCAAACCTGGCCCGGCTCTGTGGCACGCACGGCAGCACGCTCATCCAGATTTCGACCGATTTCGTGTTTGCCGGCACCAGCCACGAGCCCCTGCTCGAAACCGACGAAACGGCCCCGCTGAGTATCTACGGCCTCACCAAGCTCGAAGGCGAGCAGCTGATTCCGGGCCTGACGGCGCGCTACTTCACGCTGCGCACCAGCTGGCTGTACTCGGAGTTTGCCGGCAACTTCGTGAAAACCATGCTGCGCCTGGGCCGCGAGCGCAACGAGCTGCGCGTTATCTGGGACCAGGTGGGCACGCCCACCTACGCCATCGACCTGGCCGGCGTCATCCTCGGCATTATCGACAGCGGCAGCACGGCCTACGGGCTTTATCACTACAGCAATGAGGGCCTGACCTCGTGGTACGACTTCGCCACGGCCATTTTCGAGCTCAGCGGAATGCCGGTGAAAACCACGCCCATTCGCACCAGCGAATACCCCACCAAAGCCACCCGGCCCCCGTTTTCGGTGTTGGACAAAACCAAAATCAAGGCCGCGCTGGGCGTGGCCATCCCGCACTGGCGCGCGAGCCTGCGCACCTGCCTGGGCCGGCTGGCAGCGGCCGGGTAGGGCGCGGGGAGCTGCCTGCCCAAACGAAAACGGCCCCGCGCTACCATCGCCCGGGGCCGTTTTACTGTTGGCATCCCGAAGCTACTCCCGCACCAGCTTCAGCGCAGCCTGTTGCGTTCCCTGGCTCACGCGCAGCACGTACACGCCGCTGGCCAGCTGGCCCAGCTCGGCCAAGGGCAGGGTGGTGCTGCCAGTTGGCAGCGCCAGCGCCTGCGTGAGCACGGGGCGGCCCAGGGCATCATACACCCGCAGGGTAGCCGGGCCGGCCAGGGCCGTGCGCAGCCCGATGGTGGGGCCAGCTGCACCAAAGGGCTGGGGCCAGGCGGCGGCGGAGAGGCCCAGCGGCGCGGCTACGCGCACAGTACGCACCGGCGAGAACGAGGCCGTGCCATCGGCATCGACCTGGCGCAGGCGGTAGTACACCGGGTCGGCGGCGTAGCGGGCAATGGCCTTGTCGACCAGCTGATACTGCTGAGCCGTGCTGCTGCTGCCGTGCCCGGCCACCTGGCCGATGCGCCGAAACGTGTAGCCGTCGGCGCTGGCTTCCACGTCGAAGTGGTCGTTGTTTTTCTCCGAAGCCGTGGTCCATTGCAGTAGGGCATCGTCGGCCACGGCTTCGGCCGTGAAGCGGCTGAGCTCGACGGGCAGCGGGGCCGTGACGTTGCTGATGGTGAACGTGCCCAGTGCGCTGATGGCGGCGGCAAAGGTGCGGCTGGTGGTGGTGGTAGCCGCAGTGCCCGAAGGCCCCTGCTTGCCCCAGGGGCCGGCTGCCGAGGCCGCCCGCCACATTTGCACGGGCGCGGCGGTATTGGTGCCGTTGTCGTCGTTACTCAGCCAGGTGAGGGCCAGGGTGGCGGGGCTGGCGGTAGTGGGCGCCGCGCCGGTGGCCGCGATGTTCCACACCCGGTCGATGCCCTGTTTGGTGCCGGCCAGGTTCTGGCCGAAGCTCACGCCGGCCGTTTGCAGGCCGGCGGTGCGCATGATGGTGACCGCGCCCAGGTTCTGGCCGTTGGGGTTGAGCGTGGCTCCGATGGTGAAGTCTTGGGCCGTGGTGCCGCCCGGCAGGTTGCGCACGGCCTGTAGGTTGCCCAGCACGTAGCGGTCGGTGGTTTCGCCGGCCACGCTCCCGGTGAGGGGCAGCGTGATGGTGGCCCCGGGCGCGGTGCGGACCAAGCCGTTCAGCAGGGTAAGCTGCACATCCACGGTCAGGTCGGCCGGAATGCTGAGGGTGTTTTGGCCGGCTGGCCCGTTGTTATCGACCGTGAGGAGGCTCACCGTGGGCGTGGTGCCGGGCGTGAAAACCTGGTTGGTGCTACCGCTAAAGCGTAGCGTGCCGGCCGAGGTAAGCGTGCCGGCGTTGGTCAGGTCGCCAGTGGTTTGCACGGTGCCGGCGTTGGCCAGGGTGCTGCCGGCCTTATTGAGCACGCCGCCGGCCACGTAGAGCGTGGTGCCGGATTGCACGGTGATGGTGGCCCCGTCGTTGGTGAGGGCCTGGGCGTGGGCGGCCAGCGGGGCCAGGGCCAGGAGGGCCAGAGCGGTGGCCAGATTCGTAGCAGTTGGTTTCATCGCGCGGAGAATCAGGGGTGAGGGGTAGCAAAAATAAGCAAAAACAGGCAGCAAGGCCCGGGAAAAGGGCGAACGGCGGCCTGGCGGGGGCCAGCAGCCCCCGCCGCCGGTG
>JALYUI010000726.1 GCA_030853845.1 Bacteroidota bacterium
CCCCAAAGGGGTCCCATGAGGCGCACGCCAGCACGACCAACTACCCCCGCACCCGCCAGCCGCCCGCCGCCAGCTCGCTGGTCTGCATCACCAATAAGTAGGGCTCGGTGGCCGCATCGCCCAGCGCTGAATAGTCGCTCAGCTTCACTTTCTTGCCGTTGAACAACCAGGTACCACAACGGAAGAAACCCGCTAAGCCCCACCAATGGCGTACCTTTCGCTCCGCCCGCCAACTTATTAGCACCGGATTACCCGCGAGGACTTGAGGCCGCGCGGGCCGGCGGTTGATTCTTCTCCGCCGCGCGGCCGCTTATGAGCCATCCAAGAAAACTGACCGAGCTGGAAGCTACCGCCATCTGCGGCAACGACATTTCCTCGTCGTGCCTGTACGTGTCGGCGCTGGCCATTTCCTACGCCGGGCAATACGCCTGGCTGGCGCTGCTGCTGGTGGGGGCGGTGCTGTTTCTGTTCCGCAAAATCTACGGCGAGGTGGTGGGCGCCCTGCCCCTGAACGGCGGGGCCTACAACGTGCTGCTGAACACTACCAGCAAGCACAACGCCGCGCTGGCGGGCTGCCTCACCATCCTGTCGTACATGGCCACGGCGGTGCTTTCGGCCAACGAGGCGATGCACTACCTGCACACGCTGTGGGCGGCGCTGCCCATCATCGGGGCCACGCTGGGGCTGCTGGGGCTTTTTCTGCTGCTCACCATCCTGGGTATCTCCGAATCGGCGAAGGTGGCGGTGGTTATTTTCCTCACCCACCTGGCCTCGCTCACGCTGCTGGTGGGGGTGGCGGGGTGGTACATCATCACGCACGGCATGCCCCACCTGGCGCTCAACTTCCGGCTGCCCTTGCGCGAGGGCAGCCTGACGGGGGCCTTGTTTTTCGGGTTCAGCGCGGCCATGCTGGGCATTTCGGGCTTCGAAAGCTCGGCCAACTTCGTGGAGGAGCAGGCCCCCGGCGTGTTTCAGAAAACGCTGCGCAACATGTGGGTGGTGGTCACGGTGTTCAACCCGCTGCTGGCGTTTGTGGCCATCGCGGTGCTGCCGCTGGCCACGGTGGGGCCGCACGCCGAAACCCTGCTCTCGTACCTGGGCACCGTGGCCGGCGGGCGCTGGCTGGGGATGCTCATTTCGGTCGATGCCGTGGCCGTGCTCAGCGGGGCGGTGCTCACCTCGTTCGTGGGCGTGAGCGGGCTGATGAAGCGCATGGCCCTGGACCGCATTCTGCCCGCGTTTTTTCTGAAGGAAAACGGTCGGCACAGCAACTACGTCATCCTCATCACCTTTTTCCTGCTGTGCGTGTCGGTGCTGCTCATCACCAACGGCGAGCTGGGGCCGCTGGCGGGCGTGTACACCATCTCGTTCCTGTCGGTGATGTCGTTTTTCGCCTACGGCAACTTCCTGCTCAAGAGCAAGCAGCCGAATTTACCCCGGCCAATCCGGGCCAGTATCCTCACGGTGGGGCTGGGGCTGGCCGGGGTGCTGGTAGCGCTGTTCGGCAACATCAAGCTGCACCCCGAAGACCTGGTGGTGTTCCTCGAATACTTCCTGCCTTCGATGTTTTTGGTCTACATCATGCTCAACCGCATCAGCATCCTGCACATGCTGCTGCGGGCCGTGGAAGCCCTCGCCCGGCCCCTGCCGCGGGCGGCCCGCGTGCTGCGGCTGCTGGTGTGGCGGCAGCAGCGCGAGCTGGCCCGCCAGGAGTACGTCTTCTTCACGAAGGACGACAACGTCATCAACCTCAACAAGGTGATGGCCTACGTGGTAGCTAACGAATTCACCAACCGCCTGCGCATCGTTACCCTGCTCCGCTACGACGAAGACTACTCCGCCAAGCTGCTCAGCGACATCGAGGTGCTGGACCGGGCCTACGAGCAGATTACGGTGGACGTGGTAGTGATGACGGCCCACCTCGGCCCCGAGCTGGTGAACGACCTGTCGAAGCAGTGGGGCATCCCCAAAAACTTCATGTTCATCGGCTCGACCGGCGACTGGGCACCCTATCACATTTCGGAGCTGGGCGGCGTACGGCTGATTATCTGAGCAGTCTGTCATTGCGAGTGGAGCGTTCCGTCGCCGCTTGATGCGCGGTATGCTCCACTCGCAATGACCAGACGGCCCTAAAACCGCAGGTTCAGCGAAGCCAGGAAACTGGTTTTGGCCTGGGGATAATAGTAGTTGAAATACTGGGCCTGGCCGCCGCTCACGTAGCCGTAGGTGTAGCCGTTGTTCACGTATTCAGATGCGAAGACGTTATTAATAAGTACGGCCAGCTCCACCTCGCGCAGGCCGGCGAAGTGGCCGGGGTGCCAGAGGTAGCGCACGCGCACATCCTGCACGTAGTAGGCATCGAGGCTGCGGCTGGCGCTGCTGGTGTTGTCGAGGTACTGGCGGCTGGCGTAGCGGGCCAGGGCGGCCAGCTTCAGGCCGGGCAGGGCTTCCACCTCGGCGGTGTAGGCGGCGGTGAGGTCGGGCGAGAAGGCAATGGTGGTCTGGGCGTAGGTGGTGGCCTTTTCGCCGCCCTGGTCGTAGTCGGCCAGGTAGTCGGTGTAGTTGTTGATTTTGTTGCGGCTGGCCGTGGCCGTGCCGGTGAGGGTGAAAGTGCGCACCGGCTGCCACATCACTTGGCCTTCGAGGCCGGCGCGGTAGGAGTCGGCCACGTTGGTGTGGATGGGGTTGCCCACGTCGTCGAGGTGGCCCGAGAGCACCAGCTGGTCGCGGTAGCGCATGTAGTAGCCGTTCAGGCTGGCCTGGACGGGGCCGGCAGTGCGGCGCAGGCCCAGCTCGTAGTTGACGAGCGTTTCGGCGGTGGGGCGGCGGTCGGCGGGGGTGTCGGTGTAGTCGGTGCGGGTGGGCTCGCGGCGGGCCACGGCCAGCGAGGCGTAAGCCTGCAGGTTGGTGGCCGCCTGCCAGGTGAGGCCGGCCTTGGGGTTGAGGAAGTTGAAATTGATGGTTTGCTGGCTCTTGGCCCCGCCGGGGCGGCCATCGGGGGCAAACAATTCGTAGCGCACGTAGCGCTGCTGCAAGTCGGCGAACACGCCCAGCTTCTCCACAATGTCCACGTTCACGCGGGCGTACACGTTCACATCCAGCTTGTGGGCCAGGGGCTCGTCGTTGTAGCGGGTGCCGGTTTCGGGAATGCTCAGGCCGCGCTGGGCCCAGGTCAGCTCGTCGAAATGCTGGCCCCGGTAGCCCACCACGGCCCCGCCCAGGGTGGCCGCCGTGATGCGGCTGCTGGCCGGGCGGGCCTGCAAGGCGAAGGTGGCCCCGTACAAATCGGTCTTCAGCCAGCGCCGGCGGATAACGTCGGTGAGCGAATCGGGACCAGTGGGGCTAATGGGCACGATGCCGTAGTTCACCGCCGTCTGGCCCGCCTTGTACTCCTCGTAATAGCCGCCGCCGCGCGTCCAGAACGGCGTCACGCTCAGGTTGAGCGTGCGGCTGAGCTGGCGTGACACCAGGAACTGGTAGTAGTCCTGCTGGTAGTTGTCGGTCTGGTTGCGGTAGGCGGGCTGGTGCTGGCCGTAGTCGGTGCCGGCCTCGTTGTAGCGGCGGTTCTTGTGCAGCAGCGAGTCGGCCAGGCCGTACCAGCTCTGGTAAGTGGTTTCGTAGCCGGTGAGCACGAGGGCGCGCAGCAGGGTTTTCTCGTCCGAATACGTGCCGGCCAGGTACAGCGACTTCAGCCGCACGGCGGCCCGGTCCACGTAGCCCTCGCTCTGCACCCGCGAGGCGCGGGCATCGAGCGTGAAATGGCCGTTGATGAGGCCGGTCCCAGCCATCAGGGTCGATTTCCAGGTGCCGAACGAGCCAGCTGAGTTGTTGATTTCGGCGTAGGCTTTGGGGCGCAGGCCCAGGGTTTCCACATTCAGGCTGGCCCCGAAGGCCCCGGCCCCGTTGGTGCTCGGCCCGGCCCCGCGCTGCACCTGAATGCTCTGCACAGAAGACGCCAAATCGGGCAAATCGACGAAGAACACGCCGTGGCTTTCGGCCTCGTTCACCGGCACCCCGTTCAGCGTCACGTTGATGCGGGTGGCATCGGTGCCCCGAATGCGCAGGCCGGTGTAGCCGATGCCCGTGCCGGTGTCGGAGGTAGTCGTCACGCTCGGGGTCTGGTCGAGCAGGTAGGGGAGGTCCTGGCCGAAGTTGCGGGCCTGCACCTGCCCGTGGCTTAGGTTCTGGTAGCTGGTGCCGGTTTTGTCGGTGGCGCGGGTGGCCGTCACCACCGCCTCGGGCGTGAGAATGCGGCGGGCAATGGTGGTATCGGCGGGAGCCGGGGCCTGGCCGGCGGCCGGTTCGGCGGCGAGCCCGCCCAGCGTGGCTGCCGCGAGAAGTATCGTTTTCAAAAAAAACTACTGAAAAAAATAAACGCGCCGCCTCGCCAGGGGCCGGCGCGGCAACGAAATCGTTCGCGGATTGTTTGTTCCCTGCGCCGGCATTACCCGGTTCAGGTTCGATGGGTATCATCTCAGCCGCGCCTATTCAACGCCAGCACCCCTAAACACCGGGCAAAGGTACGGCCGCCGGGCCGCCCGCGCCGCACTATTCCTCGCCCGGCAGTTGGCGGTTCTCTGACTGTCAGTTAATTTAGGGACGCCGACCCGGACAACGCGCCGTCAGGTGCCTGCGTTTAGCCATTTGCCTCACTTCAGTTCCCATTCGCCATGTTCAGCTTAGTCTACGCCGTTGCTTTCTGCGCCCTGTTTCTGTTTGTGATGGCCATGCCGCACCGCCGCCGCGTGGTGCCACCCCCCCCGCCCTCCGACGGCGACGACGACGGCGGCGAGCCCCACGACCCCGGCCTGCCCGACCTCGACCTGCCCCCCGGCATCTCGCGCCCCATCAACGACTGGGAGCCTGAGTATAACCGCCGCCGCGTGGAGATTTAACGCTTCGCTTAATGAGGAATGAAGAATGAGGGATGAGAAATTGCCACTGGGTAATTCCTCATCCCTCATTCTTCATTCCTCATTAAGCGAAGCGTCTACCCAACTTCCATCGAATATTCGGCGCTGAACACCTGCCCGGGGGCCAGGGTCAGAATGCCTTCTTTGTCGCCGAGCTCACCGGGCTCGCCGGCGGGGCTGGCTACCCCATGCCAGGGCTCGACGCACACAAAATTCGCGCCCGGCCCCTTGGTCCAGAGGCCCAGGTAGGGGAAGCCATCGAACTGAAAACGCACGAAGTGGGCTGACCGGCGCGAGCGCAGCGTGAGGCGGGTGAAATCGTAGTGCTTGAATACCAGGGCGTCATCGGCAAACAGCTCGTAGCTCAGGGGCAGCTCGCGGCCCTGGGTGGGCACGGGAGCCGTCTGGCCCGTGAGCAGGCCGCCGTGCAGCAGGTGGCGCTCCAGCGTCACGGGGTGGTCGAACTCGAAGTAGTAGTCCTCGAACACTTCGCCGGGCAGCAGGGGGCAGCGCACGGCCGGGTGCGCCCCGATGCTGAAGAGCAGGGGCTGGTCGGGGGCGGGGTTGCGCACGTCCCAGCGTACCAGCAGCTGGCAGCCGCGCAGGGTGTAAGTGATGGTCAGCTCGAAGGCGAAGGGGAAAACAGCCCGGGTTTGCTCGTCGTGCAATAGGCGGAAAACCAGCTCGGTGGCGCTCTGGCGCAGCACGGCAAATTCCTGGTCGCGGGCGAAGCCGTGCTGGGGCAGGCGGTAGTCGCGGCCCTGGTAGGAGTAGGAGTCGGCGGGCAGGCGGCCCACCAGCGGAAAGAGCACCGGCGCGTGCCGGCCCCACACGGTGGGGTCGCCCGACCACAGGTATTCGAGGCCGGTGGCCGTGCCGATGAAGCTGGTGAGCTCGGCCCCGCGGGCGCTGAAGGTGGCCCGGCACTCGGGCGTGAACAGGGAGTAGATAGCTGCCTGATAGGATACTACGGGCTCTTCGGGCATAGCAGGGACGGGACTGAGGTTGGACCGCAGCAGCTCATCGACCAGGAAGCGGGCCTGGGCGAAGCGGCGCTCGCGCTCGCCGGTGATTTCGGCGTAGTTGGACATGCGCTCACGCAGCTCGCGCTGGTAGAGGTCGTAGAATTGCTGGCGCAGGTAGGGGTGCTCGCGCAGCGGGTCGGGTTGCCAGGGCAGGTCGATGCCCATGAGCAGCACTAGGTCGTAGTGCTGGCGGGCAATGGCCTGCATAATCCACTCGGGGCAGGAGCCAAAGGAGTGCTCGAACCAGATTTTGATAACCAGCAGGTCGCTGTCGAAAAACACGATGCGCTGGCCGCTGGCCCGGGCCTCGGCCTCAGCCACGGCCTCGGCGGCGAGCTGGCCGCGGGCAATTTCCTCGAGGTCTTCGGCGGTGTAGTGGGGGCCGGTTTCGGCCAGATACTCACGGGCGAACTCGGGCGCGAAGGCCGTGCCGTAGTGGGCCGCCAGCTGCACCGCCAGCGAGGTTTTGCCCGTCGATTCGGGGCCGGTCAGAGAAACACGCAGCAAAGCAGGAGAGGGGGGGAAAGACTCGTGAGCAAGACAGTTGTTGAGGAAGAGCAGGCGGCGGCAGGCAGAAAGTAACGGAACAAATCAGCTAACCGGGAGCCCGGCGGCTGGTTCGGGCTGGGCAGCAGGCGCGGGGTGGCGGTGCAGCTCGGCCCGCCATTGCCAGTAGCCGTAGGCCGCCAGGGCCAGGTACAGGAAGTAGAGCAGGCTGCTGATGTACAGGCCCTTGAACCAGTACATGGGCACGTACACCAAATCGACCAGTACCCAGAGCAGCCAGTTTTCGAGGCGCTTGCGGGTGAGCAGGTACTGGGCGGCCAGACTGCCGGCCGTGGTGAAGCTATCGACGTAGGGCAGGGCGGCATCGGTGTGGTGGCGCAGGTAGTAGCCAAAGCCCAGCGTGAACAGCCCGGTGAAGGCGGCCGTCAGCAGCCATTCGCGGCCGAGCACGTGCGTCACGCCCAGCTGGGTTTCGTTGCGCCCGCCGTACAGCCACTCGTACCAGCCGTAGGCGCTCAGGGCAATGAAGAAGCCTTGCAGCCCAAAGTCGGCGTACAGGTGGGTTTGCCAGAACAGCACCGCGTAGAACCCGCAGCTGACAATGGCCACCGGGAAGTTCCAGATGGCCTCGCGGGCGGCCAGCCACACGCACACGAAGCCGGTGAGCACGGCCACGATTTCGAGCCGCGAAGTAGCCGCCCAGTATTCGGCAAAAGCGGCGGAAATATCAAGCGCCAGAAATATGCTCACGATGGCCCGCTGGTGGTGGAGGCCGCAAGGTAGGCCCGGCGGGCCTATTTTTGCGCTTTCTCCGCCCCGCCCATGTCCTTAGCACCCCTCGACCTCACGCCCGCCGACCTGCACCGCCGCCTGCAGGCCGGCGAAGATATTCAGCTCGTGGACGTGCGCGAGGAGATGGAATTCGACTACTGCCACCTGCCCGGCAGCCTGCTGCTGCCCCTGGGGGAGCTGCCGCGCCGGGCAGCCGCCGAGGTGCGCGCCGAGGGGCCGGTGGTCGTTATCTGCCACCACGGGGTGCGCTCTGCCCACGCCGCCAGCTACCTGCGCCAGCGCCTGGGCCGCACCAACGTGCTGAACCTGCGCGGCGGCGTCGACGCCTGGGCCTTGCAGGTGGATGCGGACTTTCCAGTGTACTGAGGGGCCACGCTACGGCTTCGCGATGCGTTCCTGCGTATCAGGCGCGGCTTAGAACCGCACACGCACTTGGCCGGTTTCTTTTTTATCCTTTCCCAACCGCTGCCCATGCCTGACTTCGCGCTGCTTCCTACCCCGCCGCCCACTGCTGACCCTGTTTTACTGTCTGAACGCCTGGCCCTGCGCGAGCGGCCCACCGGCACGCCGCTGCTGCGGCAGCAGTGGAGCGAACTGCTGTTTCTGCACTGGCCCGTGCCAGCCGAGCTGCTGCAGGCCCACTTGCCCCCCCGGCTGCGGCCCGATACCCACGAGGGCCAGGCCTGGATTGGCATCGTGCCGTTTCAGATGAGCAAGGTCCGCACCCGGTTCACGCCGCCGGTCAGCGGCACCGACCAGTTTCTGGAGCTGAACGTGCGCACCTACGTGCACCTCGACGGCGTGCCCGGCGTGTGGTTTTTCTCGCTCGATGCCACCAGCGCGCTGGCCGTGTGGGTGGCCCGCACGTTTTTCCGGCTGCCCTACCTGCGGGCCGACATGCGCTTCGAGCAGCCCAGCCCCGACCTGCGCCAGTTCACGGCCACCCGCACCCACGGCGGAGCCGCGCCGGCCACCTTCCGCGCCACCTGGAAGCTGGGCGCGCCCCTGCCCGCCGCCGAGCCCGGCTCGCTGGCCTTCTTTCTGACGGAACGCTACTGCCTCTACACCAGCAATAAGGCCCAGACCAGGCTTTTCCGGGGCCGGGTGGCCCACGAATCCTGGCCGCTGCGCACGGCCCAGGTGCTGCACCTGGAGTCGACTTTGCTAGAAAGCCACGGCCTGCCCACCCCTGTTGGCAAGCCGGTAGTGCACGCCGGCGGCCCGGTGCAGGTGGAGCTGTGGCCCATGCAGCAGGTGTAGCGGCCGTTGCTAGGGGGCGGCTACTCGCGCAGCCAGCGCGTCATGCGCGGAAAGGCTTCGGTGGTGGTCAGGCCCATCCACACCAGCAGGGGCAGGCCGGGATAGATGCCCTGGCGGAAGTTGTCGATAATCCAGGTGCTGGAGCCCTTGTAGCCGTGGGGGTGAAACACTACTTCGGGCGGCAGCCCGATGGCCTCGCTGGCGGCGTACGACCAGAGCATGGCCACGATTTCCTCGCCGTCGGTGCCCACCTGCCCGGGCTTGCCATCCATAATGTTGCCGCTGATTTGGGCGCGCTCGGCGGGTGGTGTTACGGCCAGGTGGCCGGCTTCATGCAGCAGGTCGCCGGGGTATAGGAGCTTCGCCGGGTCGATAACCAGCCGGCCGTGGGTGATGAAAATGCCGGGCACGAAGGTGTCGTCGGGCAGCGGCGCTTCGGCAGTTTCAAGGCCGATATCGGCCAGGAAGCGGCGCATGGCGGCCAGCTGGGCAGCGGCAGGTAGCGCGCGGCGCGCGGCGGCGGGCAGGGATACGGACATGAAGGCAGGGCGGGAGAGCAAGCGTTTACCCAAACTTAATGCGGGCCGGCAA
>JALYUI010000765.1 GCA_030853845.1 Bacteroidota bacterium
ACCTCGCAGGATGGCAACCGCCAGCTAAGCGTGGCCGGGCAGTTTTTTCAGGACCGGGTAACGCTGATTACGCCGATTGAG
This sequence comes from Bacteroidota bacterium, assembly GCA_030853845.1. Taxonomy (GTDB): domain Bacteria; phylum Bacteroidota; class Bacteroidia; order Cytophagales; family Hymenobacteraceae; genus Hymenobacter. The sequence goes on from JALYUI010000765.1 coordinate 82, forward strand.
CTACGTGCCCCGGGCACGGGCAAAGGCCAGTACGGTTCCGATACCCGCCAGACCTACAACTTCACCGCGACGTATTCGCAGGTGCTCAGCAAGCGAGTGCAGGCGGCTATCAGCACCGAGCTGGTATCGCAGAACGGGCTGCTGAGCACGCCGTTTCACCGCGTCTATTTCTACGACAACCCCGACCCTAACCTGGCTTCGACGCCGGGCAGCTCCTTCGAAACCCGGGTGGCCACGGCGGCCCGCATCGAGAACCTGCCCCGCGCCCGCTTCAAGTACCCCGTGAGCCTGCGCCTGAACTACTATGCCTCCGACCTAGTGCAGGTGCGCGGCTTCTACCGCTTCTACAACGACAACTTCGGCATCGTGGCCCACACCCTGGAGCTGGAGCTGCCGGTGAAGGTGACACCGTTTTTCGTGCTCTACCCTTTCTACCGCTACCATACCCAGACGGCGGCCACGTATTTCGCGCCCTTCATGGCCCACTCGGTGGCCGACACCTACTACACTTCCGACTACGACCTGTCGGCCTTCACGGCGCACAAAGAGGGCCTGGGCCTGCGCTATTCGCCGGTGTACGGCATCGGGCGCTTCCGCGTACCGGGCCAGAATGCGCAGGGCCTGCCCCGCGTGATGCGCCTGAAGTCACTGGATTTGCGCTACGCCCACTACCAGCAGTTCGGCTCTACGATTTACGCCGTGGGCCAGCGCGCCGACCTCGTTTCTAACATCATCAGCTTCGATTTGGGCTTCGCCCTATAAGCCTCGCCCGGTTTTTCTTTTCTTTGCGTGTGCAAACCAACGGCCGGCCGGCATCAATGCCCGTGCCAGCCGTTTTGTTTTGGCGAAGCGTCATGCTGCGCTTTTCGAATCATCTCTAATGCTTCGTTGCAACGGTGCAGGCGAAGCGGTAGAGATGCTTCGACAAGCTCAGCATGACGTTTTTTTTATCACTCATTTACCATTTTACCGCTTGAAACACTGGCTCGTTAAATCGGAACCCGAAGCCTACTCCTGGGGCACTTTCGTGCGGGAAGACGGCACGCCCTGGACCGGCGTGCGCAACTACCAGGCCCGCAACAACCTCAACCTGATGCAGCCCGGCGACCTCGTGCTCTACTACCACAGTGTGAGCGAAAAGGCCGTGGTGGGCGTGGCCGAAGTAGCCGCCCTGGCCCACCCCGATGCCACGGCCGAAGCCGGCTCGCCCTGGGTGGCCGTGCCGCTGCGCCCGGTGCAGGCCCTGGCCCGCCCCGTGGCCCTGGCCGAGTTGAAGGCCGATGTCCGGCTGGCCGAGCTGGCGCTCATCCGGCAGTCGCGGCTGTCGGTGCTGCCGGTGCGGCCCGAGGAGTTCGATGCCATCCTGGAATTGGGAGCAAAATAAAGCCGGCGTGGCGTGGCGGAAACGGGGCGCGGGCACGTATCTTTAAAAAGAAGTCTGCGTTGAAAAGCAGGCGTTTTGGCTGGTTTCCTTTCGACTTCGACAATGACCTTTCGCTACCTTATTCTGCTGCTACTGGGTGTCGGCCTGCTGCGCCAGCCGGCCGCCGCCCAGCAAGCCACCCCGCCCATCGCGCCCGATGCCCCGGTGCAGACGGCCCGCACCGAGCTGCCCATCGAAGCCGGCGACAGCGAAGTACACGTGCAGGCGCTGGCCGCCGACAGCACCGTAGTGCTATTGTTGGGCCGCGAGCGCCCATTGTCGAGCAAAACTGACTATAGCTTTCAGCAGTACGACCACGCCCTGCACCTGCGCCAGGAAACCCCGCTTGTTGTGCCCGACGAGTTCAGCTTTGCGCGCATGTGCGCCGAGGGCAACACGGTGTATGTGCTGTTCAGCTCGCGCCGCACGCCGGGCCGGCTGCTGGCCGCCGCCTACAACGGCCGCCTGGGCCAGACCCGCACCCAGCAGTTCGACACCAGGCTCAGTCGCGAAATCGTGGAACTGAAAGCCCTCGACGGCCGCCTGTTTGCCACAGTGCTGCTCAACGACCAACTGCACGTCACGGCCCTGCTGCTCGACGTGGCCACCGGTCAGATGCAGTACCTGTCCTCCGTGTATGAGCCGTTGCCCACCCAACTCACCTTCGTGGCCGATGCTGCCAGCCGCCGCGCCGAGTATGTGCTGAGCCAGACTAATGGCCGCAAAAGCCGCCTGCTCCTCAAGCAGCTCACCGATAAGGGCCAGCTCGTAAGCTCCGAGTTTGTGCAGGCCGAGAGCGAGCGCAGCCTCATCACGGCCCAGGTATCGCCCCCGCAGGACAGCACCTCCCGCCTACTAATGGGCACCTACTCGCTACGCGGCCCCGATTATGCTCAGGGTCTTTTTGCCACCGACCTGCGCCCCGGCGGCGTGGTTCCGACCGGCCCCCGCTCGCCGCTGCGCTTCTACGATTTCCTGCATCTGAAGCACTTTTTCGACTACCTGAAGCCGCGCCGTCAGGCCCGGCTGCGGCAGCGCGTGGCCCGCCGGCTGGCGCGCTCCCTCTCGCCTATGCGCTGGCACTACCGGCTGCTGCTGCACGAGCTGCTGCCCCAGCCCGACGGCGGCTACGTGCTGGTGGCCGAAGTGTACGTGCCGCACTACCGCTACAACAGCTACGGGGGCTACGGCGGGCCGTACACGCCCTACGGCAACCAGTTTTACTCGCCCTATTCCGGCTACGGCGGCTATGGCAACACCCGCGTTTTCGACGGCTACCAGACCACCCACGCCGTGGTGTGCGGCTTCGACCGCGGTGGCAACCTGGTCTGGGACAATAACTTCGTGGTCGAAAACCTGCGCCGTAGCGAGCTGGAAGAAACCGTGCGCCTACAAGCCCTCGGCGACGGCCGCTTCGTGCTGGCCTACCTCGACGAAAACAAGCTGCGCTACAAAGTGGTGAACCGCGCCGATACCTCGCCCAACGACCAGCAAGTGCTCATCCAAACCGCCGCCACTCCCGCCACTCCCGAAACCGAGCGCCCCACCCAAACCACCCAGACCGACCTGCTGCCCTGGTTCGGCACGCGCTTCGTGGCCAGCGGCTACCAGCACGTGCGCGTCGAGCATGGCCGCGACCGCGACGTGTTTTTCCTCAACAGCGTGGCGTTTCACTGAAGCAGCCCTGGCATTCAAGGCATCCGGCCCGTGGCAACATCCGTTGCTACGGGCCGTTTCATTGCCGTGCAGGCTGTTTAATTCTCACCTCTTCTCATCTTTGCCCCATGCTGAATAAATTTCGTTTTTCCGCGCTGTTTCTGTTTTTGCTGCTGCTGGCGGGCTGCCGCGCCGGCGGCCCTGGTACACCGGCCCGCACCGTGGCTTCCTTCTTTTCGAAGTATGATGGCCGCGACGGCTTCAAAACCACCGAGTGGTCGGCCGACCTGCTTCAGCGTCTGGCCCTGGTGAAGGCCGCCAAGCTGCTCGGCGGCTCCGAGCTCACTAACGCCATCACGGGTATCCGCTCAGCTAAAGTCATCAGCTTCGCGCCCACGTCGGCCACGGCCCGCGAGCTCGCCCAACAGGGCCTGCGCCAGGAGGCGGCGGGCATTTTGCAAGGCAATAAGTACGAACCAATCTCGGTGGGCGGCGCGGCCGGCAACGACTACCAGGTTTCGGTGCGCGCCTCGGGCGACAAAGTATCGGAATTTGCCGCCCTCGGCAAGCTCCCCGATGCCGCCGACTCATTCGTGCTCGTAGCCGTCGATGGCAGCTTCACCCGCGCGCAGGTGCAGGCACTGGCCAAGTACCTGCCGCAGCTGGTGCAGGCTACCAGCCGGTAAGTTTGGGCGGCAGAATCATAAGCAGAACGTCATGCTGAGCGTAGCCGAAGCATCTCTACCGCAGCAGTAACTATTTACT
>JALYUI010000775.1 GCA_030853845.1 Bacteroidota bacterium
CCCATTCATAGTAAAATAGTCTCTCACCTTTTAAATATGCGTACGTTCTTAAAGCTGGCTCATAGAAAATGCAAATTGCTGGCTCTTTGTAAGCATCATAAAGCATAGTTGTCTCCTTGTCTTCAAGAAAGGATGCTAGCGTTATCTTATCTGCGTCTGGTGGGATTGTGCTGGCTGACCTTAACAGTGTCACCAGCTTTCCGTGTTTCAGAAGGAAAGTGCTGTATATCTGATAATGCGGTTTTAATAATTCATTGAAAGAGCGAGATGTATCGCTCTTCATTGCTTTATAGTCAATCAGTAATGACGCAATTGGAATGAATGTACATTTCTTCAATAGCTTGTCTTTTCTTAAGTCGAACAGTTTTCCAAAATGCACATCACCTGTTATATATTCTAAGTTGTCATCTTCAAGAAAATATGTCTGCATGTAGCTTACTGAGCGTTTATAGTCATAATCGGAGCATTACTTATACTGAGCAGATGCCGAATTGAAAACAAAAAGCCAAAAAATAGCAGTAGCGACAATAGTTTTCATAGATTCAACATGACGTTCGATTAGCCTAAAAAAACGAAGCCTTACTCATCAATCCCGTCGTTTCCGGCAAACCAAACAGCAGATTCATATTCTGCACCGCCTGGCCTGACGCGCCTTTCACCAGATTATCAATTACCGAGGTAATTAATAATTGCTTACCCTGTTTCTGCACGTGCAGCAGGCATTTGTTGGTATTCACCACCTGCTTCAAATGAATATCCTGGTCCGAAACCGTGGTAAATGGCGCGTCGGAATAAAACTTCTTATACAGCTCCCGCGCCTCGTCCTGCGTCAAATCCGAGGGCGTGTAGACGCTGGCGAAAATGCCCCGCGCGAAATTGCCACGGTAGGGGATGAAGTGAATCTCTGCTTCTGATTGCGGCTGGAGCTGCGCCAGATTTTCGCCGATTTCGCCGAGGTGCTGGTGCGTGAAGGGCTTGTAGATGGACACGTTGTTGGTGCGCCACGAGAAATGCACCGTTTCCGCCAGGCCCTGGCCCGCGCCGGTCGAGCCGGTGATGGCGGAGACGTGGATGTCATCGGTGAGCTTGCCGGCCTTCGCCAGCGGCAGCAGCGCCAGCTGAATGGCCGTGGCGAAACAGCCGGGATTGGCAATGCTTTGGGCCTGCTGGATGCGGGTTTTGTTCAGCTCCGGCAAGCCGTAGACGAACTCGCGGCCTCCAAACTCGGCATCGGCCGTCAGGCGGAAATCGTTGCTTAGGTCGATGATGTGCGTGGTTTCGGGCAGGGTGTTTTTGTGCAGCCAGGCTTTGGAATTGCCGTGGCCCAGGCACAGAAACACCACGTCCTCGTCGCCGGCCAGCTCGGAAGCAAAGGTCAGGTCGGTTTCGCCCACCAGGTCGTCGTGCACCTGGTGCACCGGGTTGCCCGCGTTCGACGAGCTCACAATGCTGCCCAGCTCCACAAACTCGTGGTGCAGCAGAATGCGAATCAGCTCGCCGGCCGTGTAGCCCGCGCCGCCTACGATGCCGGCCTTAATTTTCATCGTGCAGGCTGGCGCTAATTTTCAGCTGGTTGCCGAAAATCTTGATGAATCCTTTTGCGTCACGAGCATCCCAGGCGTTGTTTTCCTCGCCGTAGGTCGCCACTTTCGACTGCATCATATCGTACTTCGATTCGATGCCGAGCAGGTCGAATTGATAGGGCTTGAGTTGGACGAATACCTTGCCCGAGACGTGGTTTTGCGACGATTCCAGGAAGGCTTCCATATCACGCATCACCGGGTCAAGGTATTGGGCCTCATGCAGCAAGGTGCCGTACCAGTTGGCGATGTAGTCCTTGTGCAGCAACTGCCAGCGGGTGCTGGTGTGCTTCTCTAGCAGGTGATGGGCCTTGATGAGGATGAGCGGCGCGGGCGCCTCAAAACCCACGCGGCCCTTGATGCCCAGAATGGTATCGCCCACGTGCGTGTCGCGGCCGATGGCGAAGGCCGAACCCAACTCGTTCAGCTTCTGAATCAGGGCTATGGGGTCCATCGTTTCGCCATTCAGCGCCACCGGCTCACCTTTTGCGAAGGTGATTTCCACGCGCTCCGAATCCTGCCGCTGCAATTGCGAGGGGTAGGCGCTTTCGGGCAATGCCTCGTGCGAAGTCAGCGTTTCGACGCCGCCCACGCTGGTACCCCAGATGCCTTTGTTGATGGAGTAGCGGGCCTTTTCCCAGCTCATTTCGAAGCCCTGTTTTTGCAGGTACTCAATCTCGGCCTGGCGCGACAGTTTCAGGTCGCGGATAGGGGTCAGAATCTCAGTCTTAGGCGAGATGACCGAGAAAGCTACGTCGAAACGCACCTGGTCGTTGCCGGCCCCAGTGCTGCCGTGCGCGATATAGTCGGCCTCGTTGGCGCGGGCGTACTCGGCGATGGCCAGCGACTGGAACATGCGTTCGGCGCTCACACTCAGCGGGTAGGTGTCATTTTTCAGCACGTTGCCGAACAGCAGGTAGCGCAGGCAATCGTGATAAAAGCGCGTGGTCACGTCAATCACCTCGTGCTTCACCGAGCCCAGTTCGTAGGCCCGCTTCTCAATGGCGGCCAATTCTTCGGCTGTGAAGCCGCCGGAATTGACGATGACGGTGTGCACTTCCAGGTCGAGGTCGCGCGACAGATACACGGCGCAAAACGAGGTGTCGAGGCCGCCGCTGTAGGCGAGAATGGCTTTTTTCTTCATTTATAGAGCAGAGTCGGGTTGCGACTCGTTTGCGATGATATTGAAATCAGGTACCTGTAGCTGCACCAGCTGCTTTTCCGGCGTGTCGTAAAGCATGCCGGTACAAAGGCACAGCTTGCGCTCATTCTCCATCAAAATGCCGTAATTTTTGCAGCTTTTGCAGCCTTTCCAGAAGTCTTCGCTGGTGGTCAGCTCCGAGAAAGTGACGGGCTCGTAGCCCAGGTCGGTATTGATTTTCATCACGGCCAGACTGGTCGTGATGCCGAAAATCTTGGCCTGTGGATACTTGCTGCGCGACAGGTCGAAAACCGCCTGCTTAATGGCCTTGCCCACGCCGCCCTTGCGAATTTCGGCGTTCACAATCAGACCCGAATTGACGACAAAGGTCTTGTCATCAAAGGTTTCGATGTAGCAGAAACCCGCCAGCTCATCATCTACAAAGGCGATGATGCTGTCGCCGCCGGCCATTTTGCGCGCTACGTATTCCGGCTCGCGCTTGGCGATGCCGGTCCCCCGCGTTTTGGCCGATTCGACGTACCATTGGCATAATTGGTCAGCGTACTGGGCGTCCGCTGCTGTTGCAACCCGAATTGTCATTGATTATAAAATACTTAGGGATAGATGCGCGGCTGTCCGGACCACCCGTTTCGTGCGGATGATTCCTGCTAAAGCCCAAACCTGTCTGTAAGTTGAGCGGATACTAGCCCGGCTCAATAGGGGCTGGCCAAGGGGCCAACATGCGGCTGCTGAAGCCGCTAGGGTCGTCGCACCAGCGCGCAGGCCATTTGGCACACGCCCGGCACGCCCGGCCGGGGGGCCAGAGCAAGCAGCGAAGACGTGGAAACGGAGCGGGACATGGCGGAAACTAAATCGATTCGGCGCTCTAACGAAGCGACGAACCAAGTGGTTCAAATCTGCTGCAAAGGTAAAAGGCCCTACTTTTGCCCGCAACATTTCCCGGGGTTAATTTTTGAAATAGTCGCTGCCCGTTGCTGGGCTCGCGCGCAGAGTGGAGCCGAAATGAAACCCGCACTAAAAGTATTTAAAATTGGCGGAGGCATAATTGACCGTGAGACTGAACTCACGGAATTCGTGCGCCTGTTTGCCAAAATTGACGGCCCGAAAATTCTCGTGCACGGCGGCGGCAAAGGGGCCAGCGAGATGATGAAAAGCCTTGGCATCGCTCCGAACCTGGTGAATGGCCGGCGCATTACCGACGCCGCCACGCTCGACATCGTGACGATGTTTTACGCTGGCAAAACCAACAAGCAGCTGGTGGCGGCCCTGCAGGCGCGCGGCACCAATGCCCTGGGGCTTACCGGGGCCGATGGCAACGTGATATTGGCCACCAAACGCCCCGTGCGCGCAATCGATTATGGTTTCGTGGGCGACCTGAGCGAGGCCAGCGTGAATGCCACGCTGATTGACCAGCTCCTGCGCCTGGGGCTGACCCTGGTTTTTTGCGCCATCAACCACGACGGCCACGGGCAGCTTCTCAATACCAATGCCGATACCATTGCCGCCTCCGTGGCCAAAGCTCTGAGCGCGCACTACGCGGTGGAGCTTCATTTTTGCTTCGAAAAGCGCGGCGTGCTGGCGGATATCGACGACGATAACTCGATTATTGAAATAATTACCCTTGCCGATTACGGGGCATTAAAAGAAAGCGGCGCTATTTCGGATGGCATGCTGCCTAAATTAGAAAATGCGTTTGATGCGCTGCAATTCGGCGTCGAAAAAGTAATTATTGAGCACGCGCTGCACCTCAACGAGCCACTAAAAACGACGTTATGTCTGAGCTAATCGAGCAGCTGAGCGACGAGGCCGTAGCATTGCTTGTCCGGCTAATTAAAGCGCCCTCGTTCTCGCGTGAGGAAGCTGATACCGCGACGCTGATTCAGAAGTTTCTAGCGGCGCACGGCGTAGCGGTAAAGCGGCAGCAGAATAACGTATGGGGCTTTTCGCAGCATTTCGATGCAAGCAAACCAACGATATTGCTCAACTCACATCACGATACCGTGAGGCCCGGCGCAGGCTGGAAATATGACCCATTTAGACCCACCCTGGAGGGTGGAAAACTGATTGGCTTAGGTAGTAATGACGCTGGAGCCTCAGTAGTAAGCTTGCTGGCTACGTTTCTGTATTTTCAGGACAAGTCAAACGCTTTTAATTTAATTTGCGCCATCACGGCGGAGGAGGAAATTTCGGGTACCAATGGTATTCGGAGCGTGCTGCCGGAATTCGGTGAAATTGACCTCGGTATCGTAGGTGAGCCGACTGGCATGAACCTCGCAATCGCCGAAAAGGGACTACTGGTGCTGGACTGCACCGCCCATGGCAAAACCGGCCACGCTGCCCGCAATGAAGGTGAAAATGCGTTCTACAAAGCGCTGGACGATATTCAGTGGTTGCGGCAGCATCAGTTTGCCAAAGTCTCGCCGTTGCTGGGACCGGTGAAAACGACCGTCACGCAAATCAGCGCCGGCACGCAGCACAACGTGGTGCCCGACCGCTGCCAGTTTGTAATTGACGTGCGCACCAACGAGCTATATCAGAACCAGGAAATCATCGATTATTTGCGGGCTAATATGCGGTCGGAAATAGTGCCGCGCTCCACGCATCTGAATTCCTCGCGCATCAGCGAAAACCACCCCCTGGTGAGGCAGGCCGTAGCAATGGGCAAGACGACTTACGGCTCGCCTACACTTTCGGACCAGAGCATGATGCCCTTTGAAACCGTGAAAATGGGTCCGGGCGAAAGTGCCCGCTCGCATACGCCCGACGAGTTTATTCTGGTAAGCGAAATTCGGGCGGGCATTCGGGATTATATTGAATTGCTGACAAAATTCGGCGCGCCAAGTGTCGCGAAGTTGGAATAAGCTTCGCGGAGGCAAGTAGTCGTTTATACTTGCTCATAAATGCGTTTGTCGAATTTAAAAAAAAATATTAATTGAACTTTGCGAGACCTAATCGTCCAGCAATCAACTTCGCGAAACCTTGCGCTATGAAGATTTGGGAAAAGGGGTTTTCGGTTAACGATACCATCGAAAAATTTACCGTGGGCCAGGACCGGGTGCTGGATATGTACCTCGCGCCCTTCGACATGCGCGCCTCCAAAGCGCAGGCCAACATGCTGGCCCAAGTGGGCCTGATATCGGAAAACGAGCGGCAGCAACTCACTGCCGGACTCGATGACCTGCTGGCGCAGGTAGCCGCCGGCACATTTCAGATTGAAGACGACTTTGAGGACGTACACTCCAAAATTGAATCTTATCTGACTGAAAAATTCGGCGACGCGGGTAAAAAAATTCATACCGCCCGTTCGCGCAACGACCAGGTGCTTACTGCCATTCAACTCTTTTTGAAGGACTATACCAAGCGGATAGCATCCAGGATGCTGGCCTTGGTGGATGTGCTGCTGCAAAAGGCAGAGGCCCACAAAAACGACCTGCTGCCCGGCTATACGCACTTCCAGGCGGCTATGCCGAGCAGCTTCGGACTGTGGTTTTCGGCTTACGCCGAACATTTATTGCTGGACTTGGCCCTGTTTGAGGCGGCCCACAAAGTGGCCGACCAGAACCCCTTGGGCTCGGGCGCAGGCTTCGGCAGCAGCTTCCCGATTGACCGCGAAATGACAACCCGGGAAATGGGTTTTGGCAGCGTGGCGGTGAGCAGCGTGGGCGCGCAAATGCTGCGCGGCAAAACTGAGAAAACCCTGGCCTTCGCCATTGCCGGCGCGGCCGGCACGCTAAGCAAGCTGGCGTATGATTTGGTGCTCTACAACAGCCAGGATTTGGGCTTCGTGAGCTTGCCCAAGGCGTTCACGACGGGCTCCAGCATCATGCCGCACAAGAAAAACCCCGACGTGTTTGAGTTGGTGCGCGGCCACGCCAACCGCCTCCAGGCCCTGCCCAACGACATTATGCTGGCCACCAGCAACCTGCCCAGCGGCTACCACCGCGACTTCCAGCTGCTGAAGGAGTTGCTGTTTGGGCCGATGATGCAGTTTGCCGATTTGTTGGACATGCTGCTATTTGCGCTGCCCGAAATCAAGATAAAGCAGGGTGTAATTAATCAGGCAAAATACGACCCGATTTTCTCCGTCGAAAATATTAACCAGCTAATTATTGCCGGGGTGCCGTTCCGCGATGCTTACCAGCAGGTGGGGCGCGCCGTGGAAGATGGCAGCTACGTGCCCCACCGCGAGTTTCAAACCACGCACTTGGGCAGTATTCACAACCTGGGGCTGGCCGAAATTGCAGACAAAGTGCGGCGGTGGCAGGAGGGAAGCGAGTTGTTTTTGATGAAGAATGAGGAATGAAGGATTGGAATACAGGCAAAGAGGACTGAACTTCCCCATTCCTCATTAAGCCTAATGCGTACTACCATTCCCACGCCACGCCCACCGTGGTTTGCACGCCCGAATACACGTTGCGCAGCTTGCCAAAGCCGCCGGCCACGTCGGCCGTGGCCGAAAGGTGTTTGGTGATGGCATAGCTCGCTCCGAGGCTGGCAGCCGAGTAGGCTACGCCCTCGCCGAGGCCAATATTGGCCAGTTTGGCGGGATTGGGGGCGCGTACGTTGTCGAGGCCGCGTACGCTGGCCGTGAGCCAGAGCTTATCGAAAAACTTGTAGCCGAGCTGCGCGCCGTAGGTATATTGGTTGGTGAAGCCGCCGGTGCGGAAATTATAACCGGCTTCGAGTGTAATAAAGGCCGGGAGCGTGCCAAGCGTGTGCGAAAGCGCGGCGCGGGTCCAGATGTTCCACTGGCCGTTGCCGGTGGGCAGGTACACGAAGCTGGTTGGGTAAGTCTGGTCGTAGCCGCGCCGGTTGGGGTCGCCAAGCGGGGCCTGGGCGGCCACCTGCACGGCCAGGGGCCATTTGCCGGTGAGCACGCCGTAGCGCAGGCCCAATTCGGGGTCGCCCACGCCCTGGCCGGGGGTAGTATTGGGGAAGGTGGCGCGGCGGAAAACGGGGAAGTTCAGCGTGGCTTCGAGGCGCTTGCTGAGGCCGTATTCGCCGTACACGCTGTACACCTGCTGCCGGAACTGCGCCGTGGCGTTGGTGCCGCCTGCGAGTGGGTGGTATTTGGTAGTATTGGCCAGGGTGAGGCCTACCTTCACATAACTGTGGCCGGGTTGGCGCGTCCAGCCGCCGCCAGCCTGGGCGGGCGCGGCGACCAGCAGCAGGGCCGCCGTGGCACCAACGAAGCCGCTAGTGCCGCGCCAGCTACGAAAGCAGTGCGGGGCGTGGGGGCGTAGTTCGATGTTCATAAAGAAGGGTTATTGCAGCGTGGCCGCGCCGAAGTTGTATTGGGCCGCATCGCAGTGCAGAATGAGGTGCGAGAAGCCCGCCGACATGCCCGTGATGGCCAGCTGCTGCACGCCCGACTGCGTGATGGTGCCCACCCGCAGCACGTTGGCCGGGTTGGCGGCCCGCTGGTTTTTAATGAGGTCGTTGGACTTGGCCAGGTAGATGCCCAGCGAGCCGGTGTGAAAGTCGGAGTGAAAATCGTCCTTGAACTGCACGTATTCGATGCCGTCGCTGCCCTTCACCACGGCCACGCCGCCGCCGCTCGATACCCCTCCCTGCGCCACCACCGTGCCCTGCCGCAGGGCAGTGTAGGTAACCCCGGCGGGCGCAGTATTGGCGGGCGCGGGGGCATCGGTGTTTTTATTGCAGGCCGCCAGCAGCAGCAGCGCCAGCAGCGGGGCGAAAAATGCGAAAATCTTTTTCATGGCGAGCGGAGAGCTGATGATAACCGACCAGACGCGGGCCGGCGGAGAGCCTTACAGGGCCAGTGGCTTTTTTATCATAGTGGCCGCTATCTAGCCGGGTGGCTGCTTATTTTTGCCCGCTATTCACTTTTCCGAAAAAACCAATATGGTTGCCTTGTTTCCTATCGTTCAGCTTGCACGACAGACATGGGGGCCAGGGAAACTGAGTGGCGTGCGGGTGCTTGCGGCGCTGCGGCTACTGCCGCTCATTCTACTGCTGCTGCTTGCCCGCGCCAGCCCGGCCCAGGGCCTGCGCGTGCTGGTGCGCGACTCGCTGCGCCACGAGCCCCTGATTGGAGCCAGCGTAGTGGTGCCCGGCACCGGCC
>JALYUI010000783.1 GCA_030853845.1 Bacteroidota bacterium
TGCCGGTGCCATCGAGCCACTTGCCGGTGCCATCGGACCATTTGCCGGTGCCAGCTGCTACCCCAGCACCCCCGCCGGCACGTTGTGCAGAATCAGCCACACCAGCTCCCGCAGAATCTCCGCGTCATCCATCGACCCACTTTCGATGCCCTTGCTCTGCGCGTCGGCCCTCCTGATGGAATGAATCAAGCCCATCACGCGCTCAGGAAGAAAGACGCGCATGGCCTGCTGATATTCTTTTTGAGCGAAGCTGTTCATAATGCCCAGGCTTTTGAACACGCCATCGGGCGGGTTGGGGCCAGCCTGGTGCAGCACCAGCAGCTTGCTGAAAAAGTTGAACAGCAGCGTAAGGTTAGGAATGAGCGGGTTGGCCTTGGGGTTGGCCGCGAAGTAGGCCAGAATGCGGTTGGCCTTGAGCACGTCGCGCTGCACCAGTGCCTTTTGCAGCTCGAAAATGTTGTAGTCCTTGCTGATGCCTACCATGCGCTGCACCAGTTCCTCGTCGATGGGCTGGCCGGGCTTCAGGTTCAGGACCAGCTTGTCGACTTCGTTGGCCAGGCGGCCCAGGTCGGCCCCGATGTACTCGGCCAGCATGGCGGTGGCCTGCCCGGTAATCTGCTGCCCCCGGCTCCGCACGTTGGCCGTGAGCCACTGCGGCACTTGGTTGTCGTATAGTTTCTTGCTGGTCATCAGCAGGGCCGGCGAGTCCTTGCCCGCCAGCAGCTTGCCCAGCTTCTTGCGCGAATCCAGGGTTTTATGCTTGTAACAGAACACGAGTACGGTACTCGAAAGCGGGTTTTTGAGGTAGGCTTCGAAGAAAGGCCAGCTCCGCTCCTGCTCGAGGTCGGCCACGGTCTGTGCCTCCTTCACGATGACGACCGAGCGCTCCGCCATCATCGGAAACCGCTTGGCCTGGCCCAGAATGGCGGCTACGTCCACATCCTTGCCATACACCACCACCTGGTTGAAGCTGCGCTCGTGCTCGGCCAGCACCGTTTTTTCAATCAGGTCGGCCACTACATCAATGTAGTATGGCTCGTCGCCCTGCAAAAAATACACGGGCTGAAACTGCCGCTGCTGGAGCTGCTTAAGGATGGCGTCGGCTTCCTGTATCAAGGGGTGAATGAGTGAACGAGTGAACGGGTGAATGGGTGAATGGCTAGCGTGTCCCATTCTTTCGGGCTGGCAAAGGTAAAGCCGCCTAGTACCTTTGGGGCCATGTTTTGCGGGTGAGCCATGTTTCATTCACCCATTCACCCATTCAGCCATTGCTCCATTGAATCTAATTGAAGAACTGACCTGGCGCGGCATGTTTCACGACGCCATGCCCGGCACTGCCGAACACCTGGCCACCCACGCGCCCATCACCGGCTACATTGGCTTCGACCCCACGGCCGCGTCGCTGCACATCGGCAACCTGGCCACTATTATGCTGCTCGTGCACCTGCAGCGCGCCGGCCACCGCCCCGTGGCCCTCGTGGGCGGCGCCACCGGCATGATTGGCGACCCCAGTGGCAAATCGGCCGAGCGCAACCTGCTCGACGAAACCACCCTGCGCCACAATCAGGCCGGTATTCAGGCCCAGCTGGAGAAGTTTCTGGATTTCAGCGAAGGCCCCACCGGCGCGTTGGTCGTCAACAACTACGATTGGTTCAAGAACTTCGGCTTCCTGGAATTTCTGCGCGAGGTAGGCAAGCACCTCACCGTAAACTACATGATGGCCAAGGACTCGGTGAAGCGTCGCATCGGCGGCAGCGAGGATGGCGGCGACAGCACCGGCATCAGCTACACCGAGTTTAGCTACCAGCTGCTCCAGGGCTACGACTTCGTACACCTGAATAAAACCCTGGGTTGCACCCTGCAAATGGGGGCCAGCGACCAGTGGGGCAACATCACCACCGGTACCGAGCTCATCCGCCGCCTCGCCAACGCCGACGAGCGCGAGGCCAAAGCTTACGCCCTCACCGGCCAGCTCATCACCAAGGCCGACGGTACCAAGTACGGCAAGTCCGAAACCGGCACCGTCTGGCTCGACCCCAGGCTGACCTCGCCCTATCAGTTCTATCAGTTCTTCCTCAACGCCGCCGATGCCGACGCCCCGCGCCTCATCCGCGTGTTCACGCTGCTCTCGCAGGAGGAAATTGAAGCCCTGGAGGCCGAGCACGCCGCCGCCCCGCATCTGCGCATCCTGCAAAAGGCCTTGGCCAAGGACGTAACCACCCGCGTACACTCCGCCGAGGCTACCGCAGCGGCTATTTCCGCCTCGCAGGTCCTTTTTGGCGGTGGCGACCTTTCTTCGCTCGATGAAGCCACCCTGCTCGACGTATTTGCCGGCGTACCCCACCTGCGCGTTTTGCGCGATGAAATGACCGAGCTAAATGCCGTTACTTTCCTCAGCGATTTCACCCTGCATAAAATTTTCCCTTCCAAGGGCGAAGCCCGCAAGCTGATACAGGCCGGCGGCGTGAGCATCAACCGCCATAAAGTGACTTCGCCCGATGCGCCGGTGGCCGCGCTCCAGCACCTTGCAAACAAATATCTGGTGGTACAAAAAGGAAAGAAGAACTACTTCCTGGTCGAGTTGGTGTAACGAATCTGCCTCACGCTCAGCCAAAACAAAAAAGGCCCCGCCATACAGCGGGGCCTTTTTCAGCATCTACAAAATCCGTCGAATCCGAAACGAATCCGCCGAATCCGTGATTACTTCTTCTTAGCGGGAGCAGCAGCCTTCTTGGCAGGAGCAGCGGCTTTCTTAGCCGCCGGAGCAGCTTTTTTAGCACCAGTAGCAGCCTTGGGAGCCGTGGCAGCAGCCGTGTTCTTGGTGTTCTGCACCTCCGTACGGAAGGTCTGGGCCATGGTCTTCAGC
>JALYUI010000012.1 GCA_030853845.1 Bacteroidota bacterium
TCCCGAGCAGGAGCAGGCCACTGTAGAAGAGCTTCTGGCCCGCCACCTCACAGTAGCCAATGGCCATGCTTCTTTGCCTAAAGCAGAAGCCTTTAAGTGGCTACACGACAACTCCCCCGCCCTCACGGAGCTGGGCTACACGGTAGAAGCGGCGGCTTCGGCCACCAAGAATTACTTCATCGGCCCCACCAGCGTGCAGGTGGGCATTCAGGAAGCCGGCGACTGGTTCGACGTGCGCGGCACCGTGCGCTTCGGCGACATTGAGGTGCCGTTTATCCGGCTGCGGGGGCACATTTTGCAGCGCCGCCGCGAGTTCAAGCTGCCCAATGGCCAGATTGCCATTATTCCCGAAGAGTGGTTTACCGACTACCTGGAACTGTTTGCCTTCGGCGAAGAAACCGCCGATGGCTTGAACCTGCGCCGCCACCACCTGGCCCTGGTGGCCGACCTGCAAAGCAACGAGCTGGCCACCGTGCGCATGGGCCGCAAGCTGGCCAAGCTGCGCGACTTTGCCGAGGTAGAAGACCACCCACTGCCGGGCGGCTTCCTGGGTGAGCTGCGCCCCTACCAGAAGGCCGGCTACAACTGGCTGCGCTTCGTGCAGGACTACCAGTTTGGCGGCTGCCTGGCCGACGATATGGGGCTTGGGAAGGCCCAGCCGCTGCACGCCAAGGTACTGACACCCAACGGATGGGAGCAGATGGGTCAATTGCGCGTTGGCGATGCTGTCATTAACTCGCAGGGGCAAACTTCGCGGGTAACCGGCGTGTTTCCGCAGGGCGAGAAGGAAATTTTTCGGGTCACGTTTACCGATGGCTCCACGGCCGAATGCTGCGCGGAACATTTGTGGGCGGTACAAAGTCCGGTGCAGAAATACCGAGGTCAGGTATATGGGGTGAAGTCGCTACAAGAGTTGAGCGCTGATTTACACGACAAACACGGCAATACCAAGTGGTTTATTCCAATGGTAAAACCGGTGGAAATGGCGGCCCAGCCGGTACCGGTCGACCCTTACTTTATGGGGTTGCTGCTCGGCGATGGCTGCTTCCGGCAGAACACCATCCGGCTTTCGACGGGTGATGCGGAAATCGTCAACTACGTGGCGCGGGAACTGCCTCCCACGTTGGCCATGCGGCGCAATGGGAACACCTGCGACTACCTGTTTGTGAAAAACGTGGCCGGCTGGACCAACGAGTTGATGCAGCACGTCAAGAATCTGGGACTGAAGGGCAAAGGGTCGCTCACGAAGTTTATTCCCGAAGCCTACCTCTACAATGATGCGGCGACGCGCCTGGCGGTGTTGCAGGGACTTATGGATTCGGACGGCTATATGTCCGCGCAAGGTGATGTGTGTCAGTTCTGCTCGATATCGCCTCAGTTGGCGGAGGGGGTCACGTTTCTGGTGCAGTCGCTGGGTGGAACCGTCCGGCAGAGTTCGAAGGTGCCCGGCTACACCCACCTGGGCGAAAGGCGTACGGGCCAGCTTGCCTACACGCTCACGCTGAGCCTGCCACCCCACCTGATGCCATTCCGACTGGCGCGCAAGGCGGCCTTGTATCGCCCCAAAACCAAGTACCAACCCTACCGGGGCATAAAGGCCGTGGAGTTGGTGGGCACCATGCCCGCGCAATGCATCGCGGTGGATGCGCCCGACCGGCTGTACGTGACGGACAACTTCATTCTGACGCACAACACCATTCAAACGCTGGCTATGCTGCTACAGCGCCACGAAAGCGGGGCCAACCACGGCGCGGCGTCGCTGCTGGTGCTGCCCACTTCGCTGGTGTATAACTGGCAGAGCGAGGCCGCCAAGTTCACGCCGGCCCTGCGCGTGCTGGCCTACACGGGCACCTACCGCGACAAAAACCCCGACCGCTTCGCCGATTACGACGTGGTGCTCACCAGCTACGGCATCGTGCGCCTCGACACCGAGCTGCTGGCCAGCTACAAGTTCGACTACGTGATTCTGGACGAGTCGCAGGCCATCAAAAACCCCAGCTCCACCACCTCGCAGGCGGTGCGGCAGCTGCGCTCGCGGCACCGGCTCATTCTCACCGGCACACCGGTGGAAAACAGCACGATGGATTTGTGGTCGCAGATGTCCTTTATCAACCCCGGGCTGCTGGGCACGCAGGCATTTTTCCGCAAGGAATTCCTCAAGCCCATCGAGAAGCACCAGGATGAGGGCCGCACCCGCCGCTTGCATGCGCTCATCAAGCCGTTTATTTTGCGCCGGCACAAGTCGCAGGTAGCCAAGGAACTACCCGCCAAAACCGAGCAGCTCAGCTATTGCTCCATGACTGAGGAGCAGGCCCACGCCTACGAGGAAACCAAGAGCTTCTACCGCAACAAGATTCTCCAGAATATCGACGAGCACGGCGCGGCCAGCACCCAGTTTCTGCTGCTCCAGGGCCTGACGCGGCTGAGCCAGATTGCCAACCACCCCCGCCTGGCAGACGAGCACTACAC
>JALYUI010000038.1 GCA_030853845.1 Bacteroidota bacterium
GACAATCTGTTTACGCACTACCAGTACGACACCAAGGGCAACCTGTACCGCATTTACAAGGAGGTGCTGGACCGGCCGGGCAGCACCGCGCCAACGGCGCGGTTGGTCAAAGAGTACGAGTACAACCATGCGCGCAATGCAGCCTTCGCCGTGACCGTTACGGCGAGTGGTGCGCCCGCTGGCAGCACGGTTTCACCGGCTGGCCCCGTAACCGTTTTGGTGGGCGAGGACGCTGATTTTATCCTTCCTAGCGTGCCCTGCACCTATGTTCTGGACCAAGCTTATGTGGTGGATGGAATAGCCCGTGCGGGTAATTGCACCCTGCCCGACAACACCCGAATTGTGCTGAACGGCATGCAGGTTTCGGTGCAGCATGTAGGCGGCCCGCACAGCGTTGCGCTTTCGTACCAGGCCACTACTTACGCACCCTATGGGCAGGAAATATCACGTAACTGTGAGTTTGATAATAACACGGGATGCAAAACAGGCTACGTTTTGCGCTATTTGGCCGATGGCTGCGGGGGAGTCTTTCCAGACCCTGATAATCCGCTTCCCGCCACTGCCGCCGACAACTGCATCCCAGGTCCAGGCTGCATAATGATGGTCCGGCCCGCCAAGGCAACAATGAAGCCATCGAAAAGCAGCTCATTCCAACGCAAGTAGGCATTCCACCCGGGTGAACGGCTATTTCGCCATGTGCGGCCCGCCGTTTTTGAATGCAGGAGCTCTTGCCCGACTATTATAGCTTAATCTACAATACGATGGCGATTCGCTTGCGGTCATTTTCCCTGTCAATGCCTGCTATTACCTATCTGCGGTGGGGGCTGATGTTAGCCTTGGCGGCAATGCCGGCTTTGCCCGTGTCGGCGCAGTTGCTGGACCCTGGTTTTAACTCGCCGGCCGACATAGCTGCTCCGGGTGTCGTTTACCTGGTGGGGCCGGCCCAAACCGATGGCAAGCGCCTGGTGGGTGGTTATTTCTCGAACGTCAACGGTACCCCCGTGGGGCGGCTGGTTCGCCTCGACGCGGCTGGTGCGCTGGATGTCGCCTTCTCGCAAAACGTGGGGCTGAATTCCTCGCAGGCGGTCCGGGCGAAGGTTCTGCCGGGCGGACAGTACCTGCTGGGTAGCTCTGGCGGCCCTCTCACGGTTGGGAGTCTGACCCGAACCGAGTTGTTGCGGCTGAATGTCAATGGAACGCCAGATGCGTCGTTCAACGCAGGAGCCGGACCCGGACCAGGAGGGTATCTGCGCGATTTTGAAGCGCAACCTGATGGGGCGGTTGTGGCGGTTGGCGCGTTTGGGTTGTTCAGCGGGCAGGTGGCGGGTGGGGTGGTCCGGCTCATGCCCACCGGGGGCGTAGACCCCACCTTTTCAGTCGGTAGCGGCATCGGCACGGCGGCCGGCGACCGGTCCTTGGCGGTGGCCATCCAACCCGACGGCAAAATTCTGGTCGGCGGCCGCTTCGCCACGTTCGACGGCCAACCCGCTAATGGCCTCGTGCGCCTCAATGCCAACGGTAGCCGCGACCCGACGTTCGTCTCCCCCCTTAACCAATCGCTTGCCCGTGTCGAGGGTTTGCTGCTTCAGCCAGACGGCAAGGTGCTCGCGTACGGATTGCTACCCGTAAACAGTTCTACCCATCCTACCCCCGGCATCGTGCGCCTCTTGCCTTCCGGCAGCATAGACCCCTCGTTCTCGGCCCCGACTTTCCTTGACGCGCAGGTTTCGACGGGCGGCGTCTACGGCCCCGCTGTCGTGCTACAGTCCGATGGCAAGCTCGTTGTCGCGGGTTCCTTTGTGGCCCCCAGTGCCAACCGCTTGGTGCGCCTGAACTCCAATGGCACCGTGGACCCCAGCTTTCAAACGGGTGCAGGACCCAGTAGTGCCCCAACGGCCCTGGGCTTACAGCCAAACGGGACCGTGTGGGTGGGGGGCTTTTTCAACGATTACAACGGGATGGAAACGCCGTTGGTGCAATTGGCCAGTACAGGAGCTCGCGACTCCTCTTTCAACCCCTCCTTGCAAATCGATGCTTACGTTCAAGCAATGGTGCGCCAACCCAATGGCCAGGTAATTATTGGGGGTAATTTTACGGTGCTGGGGGGGCAGCCCGTGCATCGCCTGGCCCGCCTCATGCCAAATGGTATGCTCGACGCTTCATTTACGGCGGCGGCGGGCGTACTGCCGGCCGCAGTCACCTCTTTGGCCTTGCAGGCCGACGGCAAGGTACTGGCTGGCAGTATTGCGGGCACATTTCGTTTCGGCGCTACCGGCACCCCAGACCCTGCCTTTTCGGCTCCGTACACCACGATGCGGCTGGCCTTGCAGGCCGATGGCCGAGTGTTGATTGGCGGGCAGTTCAGCGCGTTCGATGGCAGCACGGTACACAGCCGGCTGATGCGCCTGACCCCGACCGGTGCTATAGACCCCACTTTTACCCGCGACGAAACGGGAATCTGGACACCCAACACTACCGACGCGCTCCTGGTGCAGCCCGACGGGCGCATCGTGGTGGGGGGCACCTGGCTCCCACCTGGTCAGGCGCTCACCACCCGCGTGGTGCGCTACCTGCCCACCGGAGCGTTGGACCCAGTATTCACCAACGCAACGGTATTCACGGCGGCTTCTGGGCTGCCCTCCCCGGATACGCGTGTGTATGCTCTGGCCATGCCGCCTGATGGGAGCCTGTTGGTCGGTGGCAACTTTGGGGCGGTTGATGGCACGCTGCGCTACGGCGTTGCCCGCCTCCTCTCCACGGGTGCTTACGACCCCGCCTATGGTCCCGGCCCGTTGCGTAGCGGAACTGTGCTAGCCCTCACGGTGCAGCCCAACGGCCGGGTGTTGGTGGGCGGCAGTATGGCCACTATTGGCCCAACAGGCTCACTCAGCGGCGTGTTACGCCTACTGGAAGATGGGCAACTGGACGGTTCGTTTGGCCCGACGACAATTCCTGATAATAACGTGACGGCTATCGCGCTGCAACCTGATGGGGCCATTCTGCTGGCTGGGTCTTTCACAACCGTCGGCAGCCAGCCGGCGGTGGGGGTGGCGCGCATCGTTGCCGCAAATGTGCTGCATATGGCGGCACTAACTCCGCTAACGATTGCCTCTGCTTGGCCCGTGCCCGCCCACGAGGTCCTGCATGTGGCCCCCGAGTCGAACGCGCACCCATTGAGCAGTGAGCTACGGGACGTTTCGGGCCGGAGAGTGCGCTTTATGGCGCTTTTCAGTACCGCCGAATTTTCCTTCAATGTGGAGAGCCTGCCGGCTGGGGTATATTTTCTACAGGTGAATTATATCGACAAGACAGCATATCGGCGCATTATTCTGGAATAGCCTGCTATGACTGGTTTCCCAAACGCAGCGCAGTCAGGGTAAGGCACTTGGTGGTCATAAGTTGGAGGCTGAACCGCTGGTTTTTGCGCAGAAAGGCCAATATGCCTCCCCAGTCCGGCTCAGCACCCGCAGCCAGGCCTGTAGCAAGCGAATAGGGCATAGTGCCGAGGGAGTTGAAGCTAACCTTTCCCTCCGCCTACTCCAAGTGGTTGTTTTTAAAATTGTTAAACGAGACGACCAGGCTTTCCTTACCGAAAGCTAAGCCTTGGGTTACCTGCTAAGAAGCCACGGTCCTGCTCATGGCTGTTGAGCTGTTGGCCCACCTCACCGACGCGCACATATTCGTGCTTTGCCGGGCAGGTGGCGGTGGTGTCGCCGCCGGAGCTGCGGTAGCGGGCGCGGGCGTTGGCGCGGGCCGCCGTGGCGGCGCTGGGCGAGGAGTAAGGGAAGCAGGCATTGAGGCGGGGGCTGGAAAATGTTTTCCGGCCTGCCGATGCTGCTGACATACTGCTGTCAGTACCACCCGCGTGCTTTGGGGCATCAACTCATCAACCCCCGCAAGCATGCAAACGGAAACCGTGTCACCCGCCATCAACCCCCCGGCTCAGGCCCTGCTCGATGAGCTCGACCACGAGCTGCTCCTCACCCGCCGCGTGCTGGAACGCGCCCCCGAAGACTACTTCAGCTGGCAGCCCCATTCCAAATCGATGACGCTGGGCAAGCTGGCCTGGCACACCGCCGACATGCTGGGCGGTATTGAAAGCGCCCTGCAAACCACCGAAGTCGACCTGGCCACGATGGATTTCACCACGCCCAAACCGGCCAACACTGAGGCGCTGCTCCGGCAATTCGATGCCGAAGCCGCCGCCGCCCGTGCCGCCCTGGCCGCCGCCGGCCCCGCCGATTTCGCCGCGACCTGGACGCTGCGCCACGGCCCGCACGTCATCATGCAGCAGTCGCGGGCGGCCACGGTGCGCCACCTCATCAGCCACGCCATCCACCACCGCGGGCAGTTGAGCGTGTATCTGCGGCTGCTGGAGGTGCCGGTGCCCTACATCTACGGGCCGAATGCCGACGAGCAGACGATGTAGCTGGGTGGCTTAGCGACGGCTAATAGTTTGTTCTGTCGCTCATGCTGAGCTTATCGAAGCATCTCTACCGCAATAGTAAAATCATTTACTGATGCGGTAGAGATGCTTCGACAAGCTCAGCACGATGTTCTTTTAAATCCAGCAGCCAACACTACTACACCTCCACCTTCAGCGTAGCCGGGGCTTTCGTTACCTCAAACAGCTCGCCGTGGGGCACTATCGTAATCTGGCCGTACTCCTGGAGTAGCATGCGGTAGGCGTCGGATACGGGGCGGGGCTTGCGGTCGAGGTCGAAGAGGCCGCAGGGGTTTACGGTGCCCACCTTACGCTCCAGGCCCTTGTCCCAGTCAATCTGGTCGATGAGCGAGTACCAGGTGAAGCCGAGCACGGGCACGCCCTCTTTTCTCATTCTCAGGATATTTACCCACTGTTTCCAAAGCCAGGTGGGGCCGTCTTTGGCTTCCAGAATGTTGGTTTCGGTGTGCATCACCGGCTTCTTGTAGCGCTGGTAGTAGTCGTGGGTGATGTTGTACCAGCCCAGCACATCCATGCTGGTGATGGTTTCGCCGGTGGGCAGCATGATTTTTTCGTTGCGGCCGTAGTAGTCGTTGCCCATCACCTGGTATCCGGGTGGCTCGCCGGCCATAAACCAGTCGTATTCCCGGCGGGTCATCCCATTGTCGTAGAGAAAGTTGAGCACGTCGCCCTCGGGGTGGTGCCCGTACAACAAATCGAGCGACACGAAGCGCAGCTGGTTCCATATTTGGACCTCGTAGGTGTGTTCGGCGCGCAGCTCGTGGGTGAACTCGGCCGACTCGCTCTGCACGATAATGCAGTCGGGGCGGTGCTTGGCAATCTGTTGGGTGCCCATAATGCTGGCCGCCACCAGGTGCTTGAGGGCCGTCACAAAGGCCTTGTCCGACTTCAACTGCTCGTTCCAGATGCCATCTTTGGCGCTGAGCTTGGCCGTGACGTAAATTTCGTTGATGGGCGTGTAGAACCGCACCCAGGGGTAGCGCTTGGCCACTTCCTCGCAGTAGGCGGCGAAGTGTACCGGCAGCTCGGGGTTCTGGAAGTTGCCGATAAAATCGGGCACGCCGAAATGCAGTAAATCCAGAATCGGCGTGATTTCGAGCCGCTGCATTTCGGCCATTGCCAGGTCGGCAAACTCCCAGTCGTACTGGTCGGGGCCGAGCTGAATTTTATAATAGGGCAGGCCGTAGCGCAGCACTTTCAGGCCCATGTCCTTCACCAGGGCCAGGTCTTCCTTGTAGCGGTTGTAGTGGTCGCACTCGGCCAGCAGGTCGCGGCGGGTTTTGCCGTGGTCAATGGTCGGGTAGCTGCACTCGATGCCGGTGGCAAACATGAAATTGTTGGGCAGGCCCGTGGGCAGGCCGTTGCCGTTGTGCCCACTCGCGCCGCCATACTGGTCGCCCTCGTAGTGGCCGTCGCCGAAATGGGCCTTGATTTCTGTCAGAAAAGACTTCATGGTGTTGGGTTTTAGAACGTCATGCAGAGCGTAGCGAAGCATCTCGCGTGCATTACTAACTTCAATCGTTGGATATTAGAATTACTACCACAAGCGAGATGCTTCGCTACGCTCTGCATGACGTTCTTTAATCATTACGCTACTTCAGGCTTTCCAGAAACTTGTCGGCTGTGCGCAGGCTCAGCGCCATAATGGTCAGGGCCGGGTTCACGCTGAGGGCGCTGGGAAAAGTTGAGTTGTCGGAGATGTAGAGGTTGGGCACGTCGAAGGCGCGGCCGTTGGCATCTACCACCGCGTCGTCGCCGCTCTTGCCCATGCGGGCCGTGCCGATAACGTGCGCGTAGCGCTGAAACGACCAGATGTCGGTTGCCCCGGCCGCCTCCCAGATGCCGCGCATCACTTTTTCGGCGTGGGCATTCATGCGCTGCTCGTTTTCCTGGGCCGTGAAGTGCAGGCGGGGTTTGGGCAGGCCGCGGGCATCCTTTTCCTCGGCCAGCTCCAGGAAGTTGTCGGCGTGCGGCAGGCAGTCGCCCAGAATGTTGATGCCGGCAATATGGTTGTAGCTGCGCATATAGTCGCGTAAGGGCTGGCCCCACATTTTGCGGCCCCGCGCCACCTGCCCGGCAAAGGTCACGGGCATCACGCCAATGCTTTGCAGCAGGTAGCCGCCGATGAAGTCGGCCCCGGCGGGCCGGTGGGTATCCTGCGAAATCAGGCCGCCGGGAATGCCCTTGTTGGGCCGCACTTCATCGGCAAACGTGCCCCACACCTGCAGGCCGGGGTGGGCCATCAGGTTGCGGCCCACCTGCCCGCTGGTCAGGGCCAGCTCGTTGAGCAGCAGCAGGCGCGGGGTTTCCACCGAGCCGCCGCAGAGGAACAGGTGGCGGCAGCGCTGGCGCTTCTGCTCGCCGTTTTGGGTGTATACCACGCCGGTTACGTAGCCCCGGGCATCACGCTCAATCTCGGTCACGAAGCTGTTGGGGCGAATGTCGGCCCCGTACTTCACCGCCAGCGGAATAAACGTCACATCCATGCTCGACTTGGCCCCGTTGGAGCAGCCGGCCTGGCAGAAGCCCCGGTTGGTGCAGGCCTCGCGCCAGCCCACCCCGTCCTGGTAATAGCGCGCCGAAAGGGCCGCATTAGCCGCCGGTGAGGTCTTGATACCCATTTTTTCGGCCCCGCGCACCATGAGTTGGGCGGCGCTATTCAGGGGCAGCGGGGCTAGCGGGTACCCCTGGCTCCGGGCAGGTCCCCAGGGGTAGGGCGTGGGGCCGGAAACCCCGATAAATCGTTCAACTTCATTGTAGTATGGTTCCAGCTCCTCGTAGCTCACCGGCCAGTCTTCGCCTTGGCCGAAATCGCGGTGCAGGTGCAGGTCGTTGGGCAGCGGGCGCGGCGTGTAGGCGGTGTAGTGCAGCGTCGAGCCGCCCACGCCGGTGCCGGAGTTGTTCTTGCCCATAGCCAGCGGGTCGCCGCCGGCGGCCAGCCGCTCGTCGTTCCAGAACAGGAAGTCCTGGGCCTTTTCGTCGGTGGCAAATTCAGTTGCCGGGTTGTGCCAGGGGCCGGCTTCCAGGGCCACCACTTTCAGCCCGGCCTGGGCCAGGCGGGCCAGCAATGGGGCACCGCCCGCGCCCAACCCAATCACCACGCAGTCGACTTCGTCGGCTTCGGGCTCGATGGCTTGGGGCTGCTCCATTGGAGTATCGGCAGCTACGGGTGCGGCGGCGGGCTCGTCGGCCAGCAGCGCGCGCAGCAGCGGGTCCTGAATTTCGGGCTCCACGGGGTTGATAACGCCTTCTTCGATTACTTCTTCGTCGGGCATGTTGGCACTAGGTAAATGAGTGAATGGATGAATGGGCGAATAATGCTGGCGGGTGTGCGAGTGCTGACGCTGCGTCATTCACCCATTCACCCATTTGCTCATTCACCCATTGTCACCTCCCGGTCTTCCTTTTCGTTGAGGCCAATTTTCGTCCAGGCGGGCAAATCAGCCATGCCTACGTAGCCAATTTCCTCCTGGGCCAGCGGGTGGGCGTAGTAGGTTTCGGTGAGCTCGGCCAGCAGCTCCTCGAAGAAGCGGCCGGCATCGAGGGTTTCCCAGGTTTCGCCGGGTGGGGTGCCGCCGGCCAGGGCCTCCAGTACCGCATCCTGCTGTTCGGCAGTCAGGACCATGAAATCCTGCTGAAACTGCGCCTGCGCAATTTCCTGAATACCGCCCAGACCCAGGCGGTAGGTCTCGCGGTCGGGCGGCAGGATGTCGTAGCGCCAGCCATCGGCGCGGCCTTCGGCCAGGCGCTGGTCGATGGCCGGGGCCAGGGCAATGGGTTGGTCGGCGCGGTCGGGCTGGGGCAGCAAGCGGGCGGCCACGGCTTCAAGCAGCGCGAAGGTTTCGGGGGCCAGCAGCTGCGGCACGTAGGCGGCGGGCGCATCGAGGCGGGCCAGCAGGGCAGCGCGGGTGGCTTCGGAAACGTGCGGCGTGGCGAGCAGGGCGCGCACGGTGCCGGGTGGGTAAGCGGGAGCGGACATAAGCGGGAGTAAGGCGGCGAAAGCGCTGGTAGCGCCACGGGCTCATAACTCCTTACGGGCAAAATCTTCCCGGGGCTGGCGGCCGAAGCCGGAATTTTCCGGCGCATAGCCTGCTCTTGCTTTGCCGCTCAGGCCGCAGCTGCTACTTCAGCTGCATAATCGCGGCCATCGTTTCGATGCCGTCCCAGAGGTTGCTGAGGCGGATGTTCTCGTTTTCGGCGTGCTGGTTGTTGTCGTAGTTCGCCACGGGCACCGTAATGGTCTGGGCCTGTAGCTGCTGCTCGAACACGTAGAGCGGCAGGCTGCCGCCCATGGTGGGCAGCACCACCACGGGGTCGGCCACGGTGGTTTGCACGGCGGCAATAATCTGGCGGGCAATGGGCAGGTCGAGGCGGGTGCGCTGGGCATTGTAGCCGGGCTCAGCCTGAATTTTTACTAACAGCGGGTACTGCGCCCGCTCGGCATCGGTAGGCTCGGCGCTGAGCACGTGGTAGCCCTGCTTCTCGATGTGGCGCACTACTTTCTGCACCTGGCGCTGGGCATCGTTGCCGGGCACCAAACGCAGGTCGAGCACGGCGGCGGCACTGGTCGGAATGACGTTGGTGGCGGCGGTGCCCACGTTGGCGCTTTGCATGCCGTTGATATTGAGCGAGGGCTGGTTGAGCAGCTCCACCAGCGACTGGCCCACGCCGTAGGGCCGCGCGAAGCCCAGTTCCTGCCGGATGGTTTCGTCGAGGTTGGGCACCTGGGCCAGGGCGGCTTTCTCGGCCGGGCTCAGCGGCGTCACGTCGTCGTAGAAGCCGGCCACGCGCACCCGGCCGGTGCTGTCTTCCATCGAGGCCAGCAGGCGGGCCAGGGCCAGGCCGGGGTTGGGGGCCCAGTTGCCGTAGTGGCCGCTGTGCAGCGGCCGGCGCGGGCCGTACACCGTCAGGCGCATGTTCACGTCGCCCCGCGCCCCGAACACCACCTGCTTGCGGCCCGACTGGTGCACCGGTCCATCGCAAATCACCCACACATCCGATGCCAGCCGGGCCTTGTGCCGGGCCAGAATTTCGGCCAGGTGGGGCGAACCCTTCTCCTCCTCGCCCTCAAAAAAAAACTTCACGTTCACCTTCAGCCGCAGCTTATTGGCGGTCAGGGCCTCGTAGCCGGTCAGAATGGCCATCACGCCCGCCTTGTCGTCGGAAGCGCTACGGGCGTAGAGGCGCCAGTCGGGACTCAGCGGCTGGCCGGCTGGCGGCAAGGCGGCCAGCTGCCCGCCCCGGTCGAGCGGACCAGTGGCCAGCTGCGGCCGGAAGGGCTGTAGCCCGTAGCCCCACTGCGCCGGGTTTACGGGCTGCCCGTCGTAGTGCGCGTAGAAAATGACCGTGCGGGTAGCGCCCGGCACCCGCACTTCGCCAAACACCACCGGCGGCACGCCCGGCGTTGGAGTCGCCAGCAGCTCGGTGGCAATGCCGCGCCGCCGCATCATGTCCTGAATGAAGCGGGCTGTGCGCCCCAGCCCAGCCGTGTCGGCCGCCACGTTGGGCAGAGCCACCAACTGCTCGAACTCGGCCAGTAACTCCCGCTCGTGCGCCTGCCGAAACTGCCGCACCTGTTGCGTGGGCGGCGCGGCGGGAGCGGCAGCCAGCAGCGTGAGCAGGGCGAGGGGAAGCAGGTTTTTCATGGCGGCAAGGTAAGGCGCGTGTCACCTCACGGGACCCCTTTGGGGCATACCCCCTCTCCAAAAAAGAGGGAGCACCGGTTTTGCTCCAGGCAGTTGTTTTCGACTCAAGTAAAAAGTTTACTCTGGTTATTACGTCTGACCCGAACCGGTGCCCCCTCTCCCTTTCAGAGAGGGGGTCAGGGGGTGAGGCGTACGCGGAGGGCGACTGACATTCTACCATACTAAAAAAGAAGCAGCCGAGCCACCGGGCCGGCTGCTTCTTTTTGTGGGGAGCGTTGGGGCTACTTAAACAGCGTCAGCGCCTTAACAAATGTTTGCGACACACCCCAGACCAAGGGTATGCCCACGAAAAGCCAGGCAATCAGCAGTGCGCCCGTCGAGCTGGTTTCGGCGGCCGGCGTGCCGGCGTTGTTGGGTTGAGGGTTCATATCGAAGTCAGATTGAGATGAAAAGAATGCCGCCTAGTGTCCGCCGCCCTGGGGCGTAACGGGGCCTTTCTCGAAGTATTTCTCGTTCACGGCCGTCACCGCGAAGTTGGCTAGCAGGCCCACCACCAGCACGCCCGCCATGGTGTAGAACACCGTTTGGTAAGCCGCCGCCCCGGTGAAGCCTTGCGCCTTGCGGCTCTCGTGCAGGTAGTTGGTGACATAAGGTCCCACCACGCCGGCCGTGCTCCAGGCCGTGAGCAGCCGCCCGTGAATGGCACCCACCTGATACTTGCCAAACAGGTCGGACAAATATGCCGGAATGGTCGCAAAGCCGCCGCCATACATGCTGATAATCACGCAGGCAACTACCACGTACAGCGTCAGCTGTAGGTTGTGGCCGAGGGTGGGAATGAGGGCGTAGAGCGCGATGCCCAGCGCGAAGTAGATGGCGTAGGTCACCTTCCGCCCCAGCTTATCGGAGGCCGACGACCAGAAGAAGCGTCCCAGCAGGTTGAACAAACTGAGCAGGCCCACGAAACCGGCTGCCGCCGCCGCCGTCACAAACTTGCCGTCGCCCATCGCGGCCTTCGAAAAGGTGTCCTGAATGAGCGGCGAGGCCGTTTCGAGCACCCCGATGCCGGCCGTCACGTTGGTCATCAGCACCACCCACAGCAGCCAGAACTGCGGCGTCTTGATGGCGTTGTCGGCCGACACGTTGCCGGTTGTAATCAGGGCGTTGTGCTCGGCATTGGGCACGTAGCCGGCGGGCACCCAGTCGTCGGCCGGCACCCGGATGGTCCACACCCCAAACTGCATAAACAGGAAGTAGATGATGCCCAGCGTGATAAACGTGGCCGCTACGCCCAGCGTGCCGGTGCTCTTGAAGTGCGCCATCAACGCCACCGACAGGGGCGAGGCAATCATAGCGCCGCCGCCAAAGCCCATAATGGCCATGCCCGTCGCCACGCCCTTGCGGTCGGGAAACCACTTAATGAGCGTGCTCACCGGTGAGATATAGCCCAGGCCCAGGCCAATGCCGCCCAGCACGCCGTAGCCCAGGTACAGCAGCACGAGGCTGTGCAGATGAATGCCCAGCGCCCCCACCAGAAAGCCGCCGCCGAAGCACAGGGCCGCCGCCATCATGGCCTTGCGCGGCCCCACGCGCTCCAGCCACTTCCCAAAAATGGCCGCCGATAAACCCAGCAGCACAATGGCAATCGAGAAAATCCAGCCAATCTGGCCCGGGGTCCAGTCGGTGGGCGCAGGCGCATCCACGTTGCCGCTGATGAGCGCACCCAAGGGCTTTTTGAATACGCTGAAGGCGTACACTTGCCCGATAGCCAGGTGGATGGCCAGGGCCGCCGGGGGCACCAGCCAACGGTTGTAGCCCGGCCCCGCAATGGTGCGGGTGCGGTCGAGCAATGAGGAGGAGTTGTCGGCCATGAGAAGAGTGGGAATTAAGGTGAATAGCGGGAACGGCTGCCGCCCGGTTGATGTGGCGAGCGGAAAGGTAACCGGCTTTTTTTCAGATTGATTGAGATAACCGCCAAAACTTTGCTAATCAGCTATAGCTAAGCGGAGCGATGGGTGTTACCGCGATATAAGCACGTCATGCTGAACTTGTCGAAGCATCTCTACCGC
>JALYUI010000050.1 GCA_030853845.1 Bacteroidota bacterium
GCGGCACCGGCCTGGGCCTGAGCATTGCCCGCAACCTCGTGCAGCTGCACGGCGGCCAGCTCGGCGTAACCAGCGAAGAGGGCGTGGGCTCGGTGTTTTTCTTCGAGCTGCCCTACGAAGTGGCCGATGCCCGCGCCGCCCAGCCCGAGGCCCACGCCGGCCTGCTCACGCCCTTCGAGCCGGCCCTGCGCGTGCTCGTGGCCGAAGACAACGCCCTCAACCAGCTCGTGGCCCGCAAAACCCTCGAAGCCTGGAACGTGCAGGTCGTCATCGCCGAAAACGGCCGCCTCGCCGTGGAAGCCGTGGCCGCCGCCCCCAAGCCCTACCACGCCATCCTGATGGACGTGCAGATGCCCGAGCTCGATGGCTACGAAGCCACCCGCCGCATCCGCCAGCTGCACCCCGACTCCACCCGCCTGCCCATCATCGGCCTCACCGCCTCGGTGCTGCCCGAAGACCGCACCCTGGCCCTGGCCGCCGGCATGAACGATACCCTCGCCAAACCCTTCGAGCCCGCCGTGCTCTACGCCCGCCTGGCCCATTTCACATCAGGGTATGAGGGTAAGGGGGTAGGAGGGCAGGAGGGGGTTTTAGGGTATGAGGGTAAGGGGGTAGCAGGGCAGGAGTTTGCGGGGGTTGAAGGAGAGCTGAACGATGGAGAAGGGCCAGTAGAAATAGCTGCCGCTACTCCAGAAGCTTCAAACCTAAAAACAACTCCTACCCCCCTACCCTCCTACCCTCCTACCCTCATAAAACCCAACTGGCAGCTGCTCGAAGAGTTGGCCGGCGGCAACGAAGGCTTCCTGCGCCAGATTGTAAACACCTTCCTCACTGAAGCGCCGGCCCTCGAAGCCGTGCTGGCCACGGCCTGCCCCCACGATGCCGACGCCCTGGCCCGCACTGCCCACAAGCTCAAGGGGCAGGTGGCCTACTTTGGCGTGCCGGTGCTGCACACCCAGCTCGACGAGCTGGAGCGCGCCGCCCGCCACCCGGCCATGCCCTACTGCGAGCCCCTGCTCGCCACCATCCGCCAGCAGCTGGCCGAGCTCTATCCTCAACTGGAAGAACGGGCGGCCTCTTGAAAACCGGCGGGTTGGCCCTACATTCGTCGGACTAATTTCCCCGCTTTGCCTATGCCCGGTTCTACTCCTCCCCTGCGCTGCTTAGTGGTCGACGACGACCCGCTCTCGGTCCAGGTAGTGCTCAACTGCATTGCCAACACGCCCTTCCTTACGGCTGTCGGCAGCTTCACCAACCCCGTCGAAGCCGCCGAGTCGCTCCGCACCGACCCCGTCGACCTGCTGTTTCTCGACGTGGAAATGCCGGTGCTCTCGGGCATCGACCTGCTGCGCACCCTGTATCAGCCGCCGTTGGTCGTGCTCATCACCAGCAGTAAAGACTATGCCGTCGAAGCTTTCGAGCAGGCCGTGGTCGACTACCTGGTGAAGCCCGTGAGCTACCCGCGCTTCCTACAGGCCGCCCAGAAAGCCGCCGATATCACCGAGCGCCGCGCGGCCGCCGCCGCCGCTCCCGACCCCGATGCTATTGCCACCCCCGCTCCCAATGCCGACTTCACCTTCGTGAAGATTGATAACAAGCTGGTGCGGGTCAACTTCGACGATGTGCGCTACGTCGAAGCCCTCGGCGACTACGTGCACATCGTTACGGGCCAGAGCAAGCTCATCGTGTACAGCACCATGAAGGCCGCCGAAGAGAAATTCCCATTCAACCGCTTCCTGCGCGTGCACCGCTCGTTCATCGTCAACTTCAACCGCATTCAGGCCCTCGAAGACAACTCGGTGGTCGTCGATGGCAAGCACATTCCCGTGGGCCAGACCTACCTGCGCGACGTGCTGCAGCGCCTCAACAAGTTTTAAGCCCGCGCTTTCGGCCCGGCCCGGCCCAGCCCGGCTGTTTTTCTTCGTTTCGAACTTCCTATGCGCTTTTTCTCCGCCTTGTCCGCCGTTCCCCGCTCGTTTCTGCCGCTGCTGCTAGTGCTGCTGGCCAGCCTCGCGGCCCGCGCCCAGCAGGCCGGCGACACCACCAGTGTGGGCTGCGGCCCGCCCCTGCCCCGCATGCTCTGCGTCGACCTCGACGGCCGCCCGTCCATCGATGAGCCCGCCGGCCCCTTCACCTACGAGTGGCACATGGGCGACGGCACCACCCTCACCGGGCCCACGGTGAGCTACTGCTACAAGGAGCGCAAAAACTACGTGGTGCAGCTCGACGTCATCGTGGAGAAAACCGGCGAGGTGCGCCGCGGCGAGAAATACATTCCCATCAACCTCGTGCAGCAGGACATCGTCGACTTCACCCCCAGCGTGACCACCGTGCGCGTGGGCCAGCCCGTTTCGTTCGAGTCACCCGAAGCCCAGCTGGTGGCCTGCCGCAACATGCAGTACATCTGGGATTTTCGCGATGGCACCGTCGTGCAGAGCCGCACCGCCCAGCACGTTTTCCGGCGGGCCGGTAAGTACCAGGTGCGCTTCAGCATGCGTGGCTACGGCTCCGAAGCCTGCGTAGCCAGCCATTGCGTATCGCGCGAAATCGTGGTCGAGCCGTAGGTGGCGGATGGCTGTCAGGCGGGGCATTCCCAAGCCCTACGCCTGCCCCACTACTGGTCGCCCTTCGCGCAGCAGGTCGAGCACAATTTCCCAAAGGTTTTCATAGGGAATAATTTCGACTTCGGCAAAGGCTCCGCCGGGTGGGGCCGCATCGTGCAGCTGCTGTAGTAGCTTGCGGCTGCGTGATGCGGCTTTGGTGGCGTCGAATTCCTTTTCCACAATCATCTGGAGCAGGCGCAGAAACAAGCGGCTCCGCAGCGTGCCCGCCCCGGCCAGGTGGCGCTGCTGGTACTTGCGCAGCCGTTCGAGGCGCAGCAGCACTTCTTCCAGGTGGCGCTCGCGCAGAAAATAGAGCAGCTGCAAAACGAGAATGGCAACGTTGTGCCCACTTTTATCGCGGCTGTACTCGGGCAGCACCAGCATCTGCTGGTTGAGCTGTCGCTGCCGGGCCGAGGGCAGGCGGGCAGGCGGCAATACAAAATCGATGTAGGCGTGGTACAGGTCCCAGCGCTGCTTGGCGGCCTCGCGCTGGGCCAGATAGCCCGGATTGGCCAGCACCGAGGCAATCACCTGCCGGGCCAGGGCGTAGCGCCCCGCGTGCATGGCCAGCAGCATGTGGTGCTCCTGGAAATAAAACCAATTGTTGGAAGTCGGGTGAAAATCGTGCAGGTAGCGCTCGGCCAGCTGCACCCCCCGCACTGGCTGCCGGCTGCGCAGGCAGGCATAAATGATAGTGAAGTGGTTTAAGCGCACATCGAACCGCCGGGCGTTGAGCTTGCCCGCCTGCAATTGCCGGTCGGCGGCTGCCGCAATGCGAATCGTAGCCGAGAAATCGCCCCGCAGCTGCTCGTAGATAATGCGGACGCGATAGAGCATATTATACGTAGTGAAGCTGGCTGCCCGCTGGTGCAGGCTTTCCAGTTGCGCAATACGGGCCGGCAGCACCATCAGCAGGCTGCGCTGGGCCGCAACGCTCCCGTTGCCGGCCAACTGGGTGGCCGCGTATAGCTGCTCGGCCTCGTCTTCGCAGGTCAGGCGCTGCTGCGCCCGCGCCAGCACATCGCTCATTTTTTTATGGGGAGTAGGGCGGCGCACCTCGGCATACAGGTTGCGTAGCATGCGGGCCGCCATTACTTCGTACTGGGTGAACTCCCCTTCTTCGGCCAGTTTCAGACACTTCAGCAGCAGGCGCTCGGCCAGGCGAAAGTCGCGCTCCGCATACAGCACGCTCACTTTGTGCAGCAGGTCGAGGCATTCGAGCTCGTAGCGCCGCGACACCAGCAGGCGCGGGTCGGTGTGGTCGAGAAAAAGCAGGTGGTTCAGCAGCTTCGACCGTACCCGCGACTGGAGCTTTTGCAGGGCCTGCACATTGGAGGCGGTGGCTTTGCCATAAACGGCCTTGGCCAACTGTAGCTGCGTGGCTTCGGGTTGCTGCTTCACGGCGGCCACGTACACCTGTTCCTTGCTGGCGGTAGTGCTCCGCAAATCAAGAAGCGGCAGCGCGGCCACAGCCCTCGATGTCACAATTCGCACCAGATTTGCGATTTCATTTACCATAAATCTGCATTTACATTTAAATCTACCACTTTTAGTTTACAATTACCTATAAAATGGCATGTCAGAAAAACAGGTACTTCTTCCTTTTTTCATAGCTAAGATGGCTACACCTTTGCATATTGGAAAATTATGCCCCAAAAATGCGAGCAATGTCATAATATAGCCTATTTTTTAATAATTCTGCTTACCTGAAAGGCCATTGGAAGTTCCTAATGGCCTTTCAGGTTTTTTTTATGATTTTAATCTAAAATATTATATCTTAAAGCACAGTCTGATTCAGTAGGCAAGTGTCCTTTTTAACGGCAATCGGAGTAGTCAACTTTGTGTCAGTCAAATATCTGACCTCACCCCTCCCCCCGCTCGCCATGTTTAAAACCCTCACTTTCGCCCTGCTTCAAGTTGCCGCCGTTTGCACCGGCCTCCCAGCTTCTAATACTTCAGTTACTGAACCGAACCCGGCGATGGCCCAGGTTGGCGGCAACTCGGGCTGGACCGGCGACATCGCCCAGGTTGGCGGCAACTCGGGCTGGACCGGCGACATTGCCCAGCTTGGCGGCAATTCGGGCTGGACCGGCGACATCGCCTAAACCGTCCTCCGCTGCCTGCGGCTGCTTCCTGCCTATATTGCCCCGCTTGACCATCCGGGCAATTTCACAGCAGCGCGCGTGAGTAGCTTTTTTTTCAACCGACTTCTTCGCTTTATTATTGCGGCGGTGCTTTTCGGCGGCTGTAGTAGCCGGCACAGCGCAGGAACCGCTATCCGTATCCGCTGGGCGCACGACCCCGAAACCCTGGAGCCCATGGCCAGCCACAACCAGGAGGCCATTGATGCCAATAATTTGCTTCATATCAGCCTGCTGCAAGCCAGCTCCGAGCTAATGCAACCTGTGCCGGCGCTGGCCGAGCAGCTCCCCGAAGTGCAGTATCTGCCCGATTCGCTGATGACGCTGCGCTATCGCCTCCGGCCGCAGGCCCGCTGGGATGATGGGCAACCCGTGCTGGCCACCGACGTGGCCTTCAGCCTGAAGCTGATGAGCTGCCCGGGCCTGCCCAACGAAATTGTGCGCAACCAGTTTGCTTTCATGCGCACCTTCGTGCCCGATTCGCTGAATCCCCGCGGCTTCACGCTGGGTTGTTTGGGCCATTCGCCGGAATTTGTCGTGGCCTCCGGCGATTTTTGCATTCTGCCCGAAGCCCGCATCGACCCGCACCACCGCCTGCGCCGCTACTCGCTGCGCGCCCTGCAATTGCTGCCGGCCACCCAAACCACCGATACGGCCCTGCTGGCCCTGAGCCGCGACTACCAGGCTCTGGACCTGGCCCGCCACCCGGAGCGCGTAGCGGGCTGTGGCCCCTACCGGCTCACGAGCTGGCAGAAGGACCGACGTCTCTCGTTCCGGCGCAAAGCCACCTGGTGGGCCGACCAGCTGCCCCAGGCCCCGCTGCCCTTGCAGGCGCGGGCTGCGCAGCTCGACTACGTCATTATTCCCGAAGCTACGGCGGCTACGCTGGCCCTGCGCCGCGGCGACCTTGATGTTTACCCGCAGGTGCCGGCGCGCGACTTTGCCCGCCTGCGCATAGCAGCCGCAACCACCCAGAGGCCCCTGCGCTGCTACGCCACGCCCTCCTACGATGTGGTGACGGCCGGCTTCAATACCCGCCGGCCGGCCCTGGCCGACGCGCCCACCCGCCGCGCCCTGGGCCGGTTGTTCGACGCGGCGGGCCTGCTCCGGGCCACGCAGCTGGGCGAAGGCCGGCGCACGGTGGGCATCATCAGCCCGCTCGACCGCGCCAACTACAACGACAGCCTGCCCCTCATTCCCTTTGCCCCGGCCGAAGCGGCCCGCCTGCTCCGAAAGGCCGGTTGGCAGCAGGCGAGCGGGCCGGCGGGCCAGTGGCAACGCCCCGGCACCGGGCAAAAGGAGGGGCTGAGCCTGAGCGTGCGCTACCGGGCCGAAGACGACCTGATGGCAACCATTGCCCTCCAGTTTCGGGCGGCGGCGCAGGCCCAGGGCATTGCGGTGCGGCTACAGCCAACCGAGTCGGGCCAGTTTGCCGCCGCGCTGCGGGCCGGCGACTTCGATATGTACCTGCGCACGCTCAAGGGCAACCCATTCGTATTCAACTTCACGCCGCTGCTGCACTCTTCGGCAGTTGGCGAGGGCAACCTGACCGGCTTCGGCACCCCCACCAGCGACCGGCTGATTGAGGACTTGGCCACGGCCGAAACCCCGGCACGGCGCGCCGTATTGCTGCACCGGTTCCAGGCTCTGATGCAGCAGGAATTGCCCCTGATGCCACTGTTTTTTCTCCCTAACCGGGTGGCGGCGGCGGCCAACCTTTCCGGCCTGCACGTGGGCAGCCTCAAGCCCGGTTTTACGGCCGCCACCATCGAGCGGGCCACCCCCGCTCCCTGACCGATGGGGCGCTACCTCCTCTGGCGGCTGAGCCGCACGCTGCTGGCCATCTGGCTGCTCACTTCGGCCGTCTTTTTTATTAGCCGCCGCCACGCCGACGAGGCCCTGCGCCTGATACTACCCGACTCGTCGGAACGGCTGGCGTACCAGGCCCCGGCCGCGCAGGCGCGTGCCGGCCAGGCCGCCCTGCGCCATCGGCTGGGCCTCGACCTGCCGGTGTTCTACCTGAGCCGCACGGCAGGCGGCGCGTGGGCCTGGCACGGGGCGCAGAACCAGTACCACCGCTGGCTGCGGGGGCTGGGGCACGGCAACCTGGGCACCTCGTTCCGCACCGGCGAGCCGGTGGCTCAACGCCTGGGCGAGGCGCTGGCTTTTACGGTACCCGTGACG